>OMRU01000161.1 GCA_900313465.1 uncultured Clostridia bacterium | reverse complement strand
TCGCAAGTCAACAGCGGTCTTCATGTCACACTTTTAGCATTAGCGCAGATCATCGAGGATGCCACCACCAAATTTTTAGAACAGCATCATCTTTCCGGTGGCTATCTCAACAAAAAATATGGCGCCATCTTAGTTGTCCTTAGAAACCATATCTATTTTCATGAGCGCTGTCATTTAGGTGACGAGATTTTCTCTCAGGTTTCCGTCATTCGCAAATCAAGCGTTGCCTTCTTTTTAAGAACCAGGCTGTACCGCAAAAACGAAGAGAAACCTCTGATTACTTCCTATATTCAGATCTCGGCTATCGATATGAAGGAAAGAACGCTTAGGCCGCTTAGTCAATTTGAAGAATTCAACATTCTTCCTATCGATGAAGAAATTTTGACGCATGGTCTATTTGAAAAATACGGTCATTATAAAGATGAGACGACCACCTTCTACCATTGCAAGGTGGAATCCACGGATATCGATTATTCCAATCATCTCAACAATATCGCCTACATCAAATATTTCATGAACTGTCTATCGAGTGATGAATTACGTCATCTGCGTTTCCAGGAACTAGAAATCAACTACATCAAGGAAGCGAGAGAAAATGAACCTCTCTTGATTGAATATACCAAAAAAGGTAACATCATGTATTTCACCACAAAAATTGATGACACCGTCATCACGAAAGCAAAATTAGTTCTCTAGGAGCCTTTGGCTCCTATTTTATTTCTCTTAAAAGGCTGATTACGTTATCAGGTTTCTTTAACTTATCAGTGATCAAACTAGCTTTTTGATATAACTCAGAAGTAAGACAATACACCTGCTTAAAAGGACAAGCTAGATTTGTCTTATAAGAAACAATATCCGAAAGGTTAAGAGATTGATAATCGTTAGCATATTCGCTTCCATCTCTTAATACGGCAATCGGAAGATCAAAAGAAGATAAAGGCTGATAACTATCTAAAGAATAAGAAAAATATTCATCCTGATATTCCTTATAGGAAAGAATCATTTCCGCATCCTGTTGCTGATAGATCTGATTCAAGGAGTCAAATAACAAAGAAGCTTCTTCGATAGAGGAAGTGTTCATCAAAGCCGTGGTGTACATATCGGCCAATCCAGCGTCATTTAAAAAGACAGAGACCTGATCAAAATAGTTGTTGCTATAGCCTGTTGTTGCATCTAGGATGTGGCTATTTTTAATCATCTTGTTTCCTTGTATCTCATAGAAGTAATTTTCATAATTACCAGAAGTAGAAAGATTAAACTGACCTGGATACGAGATGGTGAATTCATAATCGTTATAAGGATTAGACTCACTATCTAGGTATTCCTGATAAGCGGGGTTGATATAACGAAGAATCCAGTCCTTTTTATCTGGTCTAGTACCAAGAGCCTTGATTGAAGAGGTTCCAGAATTCATGACTAGAGAAATACCAGGGTATTCCTTTTTTAAATCATTCGTAATTTTTTCTGTAGCAAAACCTTTCGCATTTCCGCCTAAGGAAATCTTGACGTTCTTTAATGGGATACCATTTCGAGTGATTTCATGAAACGTAACACTTTTCTTTTCATCATCAAAAGTAAGACTTTGTTCTAATTCACTTTGGCTGATAGGAGTATTCTTTATGGCTTCATCAATGGCCTTTCTTTCTTCCTCACTAAAGGAAGCAAAATGAAGATGAGCCATATCCTGAAAGACTTTTTCTTTTATCGATTGCTGGTTATCTATTTGAGCAAACTTTTTCTCATAGATATCATTAAGGCTACCTAAAAACATATTGTATCTTCCTTGGCTATGAAGGGTAAACTGATAACTCTCTTTTAGTAGATGATATAAAAAATCATCCACCACAAGAGATTTATTCTTACCATAACTATCATTGATGGCTTTGACATTGAGGATATTTTTTCCATCCAAGGTATAGGAATAATGCCTATCGCTTAACGCGTGGAAATATTCCAATTTGAAATTGATTTCATCCCTGATGGAATTTAAGGTATCGTTAGAATAATCACTCACATAATGATAAAGGCTAGTATTGATGCTCGTGTTAAAAGGAGAGATGATCTCATCATCCTTGATACAGACTCTATTGTTGCTTTTGGGAATATAATAAGGTGAAAGAAAAGAAGTAACCATAGCTACTTGAGAACTATCACAAGAAGATAACAACAAAATAGGTAACAAAAGAAATGCTTTTTGCTTCATAGAAATTATTATAAACCAATTGAGGTTATCCATGCCTATAAATCGTTTATAATAGTGTTGATGAAACAAGACTTGCATTCGGATAGGATTCAAGAAGAGGAAGTCATGAATCGACTTCATTTTCGTCCCATCAAAGATATCCCTTTATTTATCTTAGCGGCGATGGTGATTGTGGTAATTGGACTTACCACGATTTTAAGTAAGCCGAAAAGCAACAATCTTCACGTAGAAATTCGCTATCAGAACACTCTTTTATGGAATCAGAGTGATCCAAGCAAGAGCACTTCAATTTCTTTTCCTATGGAAGGAGAAAAAAGAATCACCTTTAAAAAAGAAGACTCCAACATCTATTTTTCTGATGGAAGCACGTTTATCTTTGATCATCCTGTTACCTTTACCCTTTATAGCGATCATTCTATACAGTTATTAGAAGAAGATATCGATTGTCCAGATCATATCTGTTCTCGTATGGGAAGAATTTATCAGACTTATGTTCCTTTAGTTTGTCTTCCCAATCAGATTCAAGCTATGATTGTCGATTCTTCTTTACCGGAGACCATCAACTGATATGAAGACAAAACGCTTGGTTAGTCTTGCCATCTTTGTAGCTTTATCGGTCATGTTGCACTATGTGGAATCCTTTATTCCCGCCTTTTTACCTATCCCTGGATTCAGACTTGGCTTAGCCAATATCATCTTGTTATTTGTTCTTTATTATTACGATAGCCCAAGTTATATCTTTACCATGATTCTTAAGGTGATTCTGGTAGCCACGATTTCATCTGGCTTTTCCGTGCAGTTTTTCATGTCCTTAGGCGGTTCTATCTCCTCTATGGTCATCACTTTGATTTTATTCCACCTTATCAAACCAAGTATCTATGCTACAAGTGCTCTATCTGCTTTAGGTCATAGCCTTGGTCAGTTATTTGTCTATTCTTTATTCTTCTATTCTTTCTATATC
>OMRU01000056.1 GCA_900313465.1 uncultured Clostridia bacterium | reverse complement strand
GGCGGTAATGGAGCTGCTGCAAAAGTGGGTGCAGTGATGGCCGCTATCGGTCAGATTGTGCTCGGATTTGCCACGTATACGGCTGAGAGCGCCAAATTAGGCCCTTGGGGGTGGGTCGCTGCCATTGCGTCCGGTCTCGGCATCGTGGCCAGCACGATATCTACCTTGAAAGGATATCAGGGCGGCGGTGTGCTGGAAGGGAAGTATTCATCGGGTGACAAACTGCTCTTCAGAGGGAATGCCGGAGAAGCAGTGGTCAATCGAAGGCAGCAGAACCGATTATTGGCCATTGCCGACGGGCAGCTGACTCCAAGGATCAACATACCAACGTCAGCAAAGGTGAATACGGCATTCTCGCGCCCATCGGTGATGTCAGCAGGCGATATCGGCGGTGATGTGCGGTTCATCATCGATGGTGACAAGGTTAGCAAGTTCCATAGCGGAAGTATCAGTGACGATGAAGGTGTGATAGTTTTCTTTGTAGAAGATGCGAGATAATCTGACGGAGAGTATCTTGCCTAGGGCCATCTTTTCAAGATAGAGCATTTCACCGATATCTTCTCCATTATCGCTTAATGGAGGAATGTTCTCGATAGGATAATCGAAGTGAGCAAAGCCCATGTAGGAATCAAGATCGTTTTTCATGGCCAGTCTTGATTTAGATAGAGAATCAAAGCAACCGGCATCAATTAAGCTATAGATGGTACGATAATCGTTCGTAGTGATCTTGCTATCCATCCTCTTAGCAAAATCATAAAAGGATGTGAATGGTCCTTGTTCTCTTTCCATCATGATATCATCAATCAGTTTATCTCCGTGAGCAGCGATGCTTAAGGGGAGATAGATATCACTATCCATAAAGCGATACTGATTCTTCAAGGAGAGATTGATATGGGGATTTTTCATTTTCAGATGACGCTTTTTTAATTCGTCAATCATGGCAGTGACTTTATAGGAACTGAAGGATTCCATCTCTAAGGCAGTGGAATAGAATTCGATAGGGAAGAAGGCCTTGTAGTAGAGAAGAGAATAGGTGATAAGACCATAGGCATAGGCGTGAGCCTTGTTAAAACCGTATTGAGCAAATTTCTCGATGTCCATAAAGATTGCATTAGCATTCTTTTCTTCAATGCCGTTATCTTTACAACCCGCGATGAATTTCTCCTTGTAGGCTTCCATCTTGCTAATCTGTTTTTTGGAGATGGCTCTGCGGAATAAGTCTGCTTCACCTAAAGAGAAATTAGCCAGTACCTGAACAGCCTTCATGATCTGTTCCTGATAGACCATGATGCCATAGGTTTCATCTAAGATCTCTTTTAAGCGATGATCGGCATAGGAAATCTTTTCTTTCCCGTGCTTACGGTTAGCAAAGTTAGGAATGTAATCCATCGGACCAGGACGGAACAAAGCGATAGTCGCTGCTAAATCCGTAAAGCGGGATGGCTTGATCTGACGGATTGTCTTTCTCATACCATAGGAAGTATCAAGCTGGAAGATTTCCACGACATCTTCCTGGTTGAGAATTTGATAGACTTGTCTGTTATCTAAGTCATGATAGATATCTGGTAATGCTTTTTTGTTAGCAAGAATCTTTTCTTCGATATGTTTCAAGAAGGTGAGATTGCTTAAGGCAAGAATATCTACCTTCAAGAAACCGAGCTGTTCCATATTTGGATATTCATATAAAACCGTACCTGTCTTTCCTTCTTTGACAGGGCAGGTTAAATAGATTGGGTCTTGAGAGATGATAGCACCAGGAGCATGGATGGAGGTGTTGATAGGAAGTCCCATCAAGGATTGGGCAATATCACAGATTCTTTGATAATACGGATCCTGATAGAGTCTTAAGAAGGCTTCTTTTTTAATAGGGTCTTCTTTGGCTTGGGTAAAATCACTGGCTTTATCGGAAATAGATTGCGTGAGTTTTTTTAGTCTGTTAGGTTGGATACCTAAGACTGGACCAATCATGTTAAGACAACTCTTTGGCTTGAGTTTGACAAAGGTGACGATATCAGAGATATGGTCTTCACCATATTTCTTTTTGAGATAAGCGACCACTTCGTTACGTCTTTCATCTTCAAAGTCGATATCGATATCTGGCATGGTGACACGGTTCGGATTTAAGAAACGTTCAAAAGTCAAATCAAATCTAAGTGGATCGACTTGGGTGATATCTAAAGCATAGGCGACAAGAGACCCACCAGCTGAGCCTCTTCCTGGTCCGACCTTGATCCCGCTATTTTTAGCAAAACGAACATAATCATCTACCACCAAGAAATAGGAAGAAAAATGCATGTTCTTGATGACGTCTAGTTCATAATCTAGTCTTTCCTGGTATTCCTTAGGTAAGGAAGTGGTATTCAGTTTAACTTGTAATCCTTTGATGGAATCTTCTTTTAATTTCTCATCTTCATTTTCGAAGGTCACCAAATGACCACGCTTAGTAAAGAAAGTGAAATTGATTTTGTTTACAAAAGTTTCAGTAGCCTGGATATCCTCTTTGCGATAGATGGAAGATAAAGCTTTTTCAGAAAGAAGGAAATAAGGACCGGTTTCTTCTAACTGAGGAACCATGTCTGTCTCGGGATTGAAGTTTTTAGCGACGAAGAGAAGATTTCTCTTATAGGCCTCATTCTTTCTGACATATTCACATTTTGGATAAGCGATCGTCTGATAGTCATAGGATTTACAATAGTCATAAAAAGAGGTGACTTCCTTTTGATCATCTTGAGAATATAAAGAGATACCAAAATAGAAGTTATCTTCAAAGATTTTCTTATAGGCGATAAAATCTCTTGATAACATGGTCAAGAAGTTTTCCTGATAGAAATCATTATCGGTATTGATAATCAAGGCTAAGCCTTCATGATACTTGCTGAGTAAAGGTAGAGAATAGACTTTTACTTTTTCAGCAAGAAGCTTACAAAGGTTGAGATAGCCTTGTTCATTAAGGACATATAGACTTCCTGACAAGGTGAAATCCTGACTGCAGGATAACGAAATATGATAACCAAAGATTGGTTTGAGATGATATTTCTCACAAGCCTGACTCAAAGCGGGATAGCCATAAAGATTCTCATCACAAATGGCGATGCCACCATAATTTAATTCGCTTGCTCGTAAGGCATAGTCTTCAATTAATACGCTGGATTGATAAAAGCTAAAACTTGATTTTGTTTGTAATTGATAGAACATAGATATATTATAAACTATAACCATCGAAGCTTTGATGTTTTTGAGGTTCAAAAACAAAATAAAAAAAGATATGACAACTTCGTATGATTTGTAAAGAATAATTACAAATGGTTAAAAATGTCAAGCATTATTTATAATTGCAAGGAGAAACATATGGATAGCAAAACAAACCTCGTCTATGGAAAAATACCGGTTAAGAACGCACTGACAGGAAATCGTAAAGCTGTTCATGTCTTCTTGAACGCCGATCATCCTGATAAGGAGATTTTATCTTTAGCGCAAAAGAATAATGTCCCAGTCAAGATGCTTTCGAACAAGGAACTTTCTCATCTTACCAACAACATGAACCATCAGGGAGTGGCTGCTTCTCTTCCTGAATTCAAATATACTCCTTTGGAGGATATCTTGGATATGGTCAGAAACAAGCAGAATTCTACCATCGTCATGTTGGATGGCCTTGAGGATCCTGTGAACTTCGGTTCAATCATTCGTTCTAGCTGTGCATTTGATGTCGACGGTATCATCATCGGTAAAAACAGACAAGTCCAGGTTACTGGTACGGTTTCTAAGATCGCTACGGGTGGCGAAGAAGTTGTCCCGATTGCCCAGGTGACCAATCTCAATCAGACCATCGATACGTTAAAGAAGAATGGCTATTGGATTGTCGCTGCCGCTGGTGAAGGAAAAGATGTCTACGACCGAATTGATTACAAAGGCAAAATCTGCCTGATCATCGGTTCGGAAGGTTTTGGTGTCTCTCGTCTAGTGAGAGAAAATTCTGATTTTGTCGCTTCCATTCCTCTTCCAGGAAAAGTAAAAGCACTCAATGCCGCGATTGCTTGCGCTGTCTTCTTAAGTGAGATCAATTCCTCTCGTAGAAGATAAATTCCTGTTTCGACTAAGACATATACAGTCATGTCGGCATAGTTCGTATTTTGATGCATAAATAGTAATTACCCCGCGCCGGCATGACTGCCTGGAGGTAATTCACTGTCGTTTCATCACTTTGTCTTCTTTAAACGTACTTGATATCTAATTGCTATTCAATGGAATGAACTGCAGTTTTTATATTGAAACAAAACGAAACGAGGCACGTGTATGGTAAAGATGATACATTTGTTGAAGACCACCAAATTCATTGCAAATCTCAATGATGTCATGGAACGTTTTGATATGGAAATTATCGATACAGTTGCTTCCGTATCAGACGAATACAACTGCTATAATCTGCAGGAGATGGTTCATCTCTTCAAGCAGAATGACCCCGGTGCAGAAGACGAGATTCAATTTCGCCTTTCTGAACTGATCAACAAATATATCTACTATACCAAGAAGCAAAATAGTCTTCTTCCACTTGATGAGATCAGACATGTTTGTGATGATGCAGTCTTTGTTTCCTTACGTCGATATAAGCCTAGTAGTGGTCCTTATATTCGCTATTTTCGTTCCACCCTTTATTATCAGGTTTTGAAATTCAAGTCTACTTTTATTGAACGATACTACAATCAGGACAATCTATATGTGGTCCCTTTAAGTTATCGAGAAACGGAGTCTTATATGGCCGAAGATTATTCTACTCAAGAGCAGCGTTATCGCTCCTTTGCTGAAAAGCTTGATTTAGAAGATTTGATTGAAACGCTCAGTCCTCTAGATCGAGAAATCGTTAATCTACGTGTTAAGGGCTATACTATTCCAGAAATAGCAAAACTTCAGAACAGAAGCTATCAGTTGATTTATAACAGAATTTATTGCATAGAGCAGGACTATAAAAGAAGAAAATACCTGCCGAAGTAAAGAAGGCTATCAACTGGTGACTAAAATCGTTACAATATAGGCATGTCAAAACCTGTAATCTCGATTATCATACCTGTCTATCGCGTGGTGAAGTATCTCTCTTCGTGTCTTGATTCACTTTTGAATCAGGACTTTTCTTTACCATATAATATCCTTCTTATCGAGTCTGGTTCTGATGATGGGTCTTATGATATCTGTAAAGAGTATAATCAGAAATACTCTAACGTCTATCATTTCCATTATGAGAAGAATGATGGGATTTCTATAGGAAGAAATCTTGGTCTTCTTCATGCCAATGGCGATTATGTCATCTTCATGGATGGCGATGATATGGTAAAAAGAGATTTCCTTTCTTCCTTGTATCAAGAAACGCTGAATTATCCTGATATTCAGGTTATCTCTGCTGGGTATTCTTTATACGATGATAAGAAAGGATGTGTGGTGAAAACCAAAGCGGGTCCTTCTTATCATGGAAGAGGAGATAAGGCTCTTGAAAAACTCTTTAGGGATCAGAAATATAATTTCTATTGTTGGGCAAAGCTATATAAGAGAGAGTTTTTGATTCACAATCATCTTGTCTTTGATGAGAAGATGGGTATGTTTGAAGACTTTTTATTTGTCGCGAAAGTTTTTGCTTGTGCAAACATGGTATCTTTTATCAAGAAATCCATTTATTTATATCGGCAACATGA
>OMRU01000057.1 GCA_900313465.1 uncultured Clostridia bacterium | reverse complement strand
TGAAGTCAAAGCGGTCGTAGACATAGTAGTCGGTTTTCTCTGGTAGATTGGTGATGACTAAGTTTTTGGTGGTGTTGACGATAACTGATGAGGAAATAGAACTTGCTGGTGTTGATGGATTTGAAGAGGTACTTCTATTTGTATTGATGCAACCAACCAAAAAGGATGAGATAAACATGATTGGTAAAAGCATTCTTTTTTTCACTGTACGTTCCTCCTTATATTGAGGTTAGTCTATTTTAAGGCAATTTAAAGAAAATCAAAACAAAAAATCCCATAATTTTTAATGATTATGGGAATAGGGATTAGTTGTGTTTCTGAATCAGGCAAGCTAAGGAATATAACTCCTCAGCCTCGAGTTGACGAGCGCGAAGCGCAAGCCTTTCATCATTGTTCTCTTTCAGGTAGGAAATCGCCTTGTCATAGGTGTGATACTGCTTTAAGCAGTTTAAGATGGTCTTGTTTGGATCTTTGAACAAGGCTTTGACAATCGGATAGAGAGCAAAATCGATTTTGTTCTTCTGATCGATACGAATAAATGCGGATTGAACCTTTGGAGCAGGATTGAAAGAAGAAGAATCAACATCGCTGATCAAGGTAAGTTCACCACTCATCTTGATAAAGGCACCTAAAGGAGAGTTATCCTTCTTTCCTGGCACATAAGTGAATTTATCAGCTACTTCCTTTTGCACCATCATGCCAGCGCTTTTAAAGCCTTTCTGTAACATGTATTCCATCAATTCGGAAGTGATGTTATAAGGAAGGTTACCAATGAGAAGACGGTTTTCCATGCTGGAGACTTCATCAGGATCAAAACGTAAGAAGTCAGACTGCACAATCTTGACGTTAGTACTGTCCTTGAAAATGTCATTTAAGACCATGACCATGTCTCTATCGGCATCAACGGCGATCAACTTCTTGGCTTTCTTGCTCATAGGAAGGGTCAAGGAAGCAAGACCTGGACCGATTTCAATGACGGTATCAAAGGTATCGATTTCCATTTTGTCGACAATTCTTCTGATGATACCTTCATTGATCAAAAAGTTCTGACCAAAAGATTTCTTGGCATAAAGGCCATATTCCTTTAAGAGAGTCTGGATTCTATTTAATTCTGTCATTGAGATAATACCTCTTCTATTTCTTCTTTGGATAGACATAACATGTTTAAGGCGTCGAGGACGTTTTTGCCAGAAGTAAATGGCATATGGTATTTTTCAATGAGAGCCATTCTCTGTTTCTTGCCCCCTGCTCCAACAAAACCTAAATCGATGAAGTCTTCTTGGGTTAACGTGTTATCTGTAGTGATCTTGTTATCATGTTCAAGATAGGAAGAAATCAATTCTTTGATATCTTCTAATCTCATTTCGGCAATGCCTACTTTATGATGAAAGATGGCTTTCTTCTTTTCGGCTCTAACCACGATGCAGTTTTCTACTTTGTTCTGAATGAGTTTGGTAATTTGCCTTCCTGGACCATCAGGATCAAAAAGTAAGACGATATCTCTGACCTTTCTTACTTCAGCCAAAAAGGCAGGAATCTCTGGACGAATGAATTTTCCACCCGTCTTGATGATATAAGTGACTCCTAGTTTCTTTAAACGATCTTCGTCGCTGTTACCTTCTACGACATAGAGATATTTTCTATTCGGATAATCCATAGAACTTCAATCCTTGCTCATATAACGTCTTTGATAATTCTTCTTTATCCAATAATTTCAATGATGCGATAGCCTCAATGATCAAAGGGATAAAACTGGATTCATTTCTCTCTCCACGGTGTGGAGTCGGGGCAAGATAAGGAGCATCTGTTTCTGTCAGGATGATCTTTTCAGAACAATACTGAACGACTTCTTTGATGACTCTAGCGTTCTTGAAGGTCACAACACCACCAACACCGATATGGAAATCAATGGGTAACTTAAGATATTCTTTCAGGATTTCTACACTGCCAGAAAAACAATGGAGATCGACTTTTTCTGGTAATTCCTGACGAATGATATCTAGCGTATCAAAATCTGCGTCACGAGAGTGAACGACAATAGGAAGACGTAGTTCTTTAGCCAAACGAATCTGTTCGATAAAACGGTTTTTCTGAGCCTGAATATAATCTGGATCTTTGGAATAATGATAATCCAAGCCGATTTCACCAATGGCAGAGATCTTATCTAAATTATCTTTGATTTTCCGATAGCTTTCTTCAAAGTAACTTTGTTCGTGATTGGCATGTTCAGGATGGATGCCTAAGACAGAATGACAAAAATCCGGATATCTATCCTGCAATTCTAAGATGCGGTCAAAGGATTCTAAGGAATCTCCGTTGTTAAAGATAGCCGTGACACCGGCACTTTTTGCTCGCTGAATCACTTCCTCGACGATAGGATAAATCTGATCATCATTATAATGACAATGGGTATCGATGATTTTCATGCTATTTACCTAAACAAAATTTGGAAAAGAGAGTCTGATAGATATCTTCCATGGTTTGACCTTCACATTTACCCATCAGGTCATTGATGGAATTGATGGCAGTTCTCAAGGTGTCAGAGACAATGTCGATCTGATACGTATCAAAAATCGCATCATAAGCCTGTTTCATCTGGCTATGAATTCTTTCTAGATATTCTTCTTCTCTCTTACCTAAGAAACTGGATTCTTCTTTTTTAGAGACATCTAATTTGTCCATGATCAAGTCGATCAAAGGATGGAGGTCATCCGTAGTGGAACAGATAGAAATATCAGCGGTATCTTTAGAGGTGTTGATATCTCTCTTGGTGGCGATTTTGATGATGGGTTTGTTTTTGATGACTTCCTGAACTTCTTTGTTGGCATCAATCTCAGCAAAACCACAATCTGAGGCAAGCAAAATCAAATCTGCTTTCTCCATGGTCTTATAGGAGCGTTCAATACCAAGATTTTCGACATAGTCATCCGTTTTTCTTAAACCAGCAGTATCTTTGAAACGGAACAATAAACCATTGATTTCCTTTTCCCCTTCGACGACATCTCTGGTAGTTCCAGGAATAGGAGAGACAATCGCCTTGTCTTCTTGTAAGAGAGCATTTAAAAGGGTGGATTTACCAACGTTTGGTTCACCGGCAATGGCGATGTTAAATCCCTGGTACTGGCGATTAGCTTTCTTAGTCTTTTCAATGATCTGAGAGAGTTCCACAATGTTGGTAAGCAAAGCGGAACCGATAGTTTCTAACTCGCCAGAATAATCATCTAACTGTTCATCGTCATATTGGTTTTCCACAAAGTATTCCAAACGGGACATGTAATCTAAAAGCGTGTTTTTCAGATTGGTAGCAAATCTGGTGTTTTCACCACTAAGAGTTTTGCTGGCTAAAAGTTTTGCTCGTTTGGAAGTGGCGTTGATCAAATCATTGATCCCTTCGGCTTTTAATAAATCCATCTTGCCATTGAAATAGGCCTGGGCAGAAAATTCACCCTTCTGGGCTCTTCTGGCACCATATTTCACTAAGGTATCCAAGAGTTCTTCTACGACGATCATACTGCCATGAGTGGAAAATTCCACTGTATCAAAACCAGTATAGGATCTTGGACCTTTAAAGAAGGTCAAGACTACTTCATCAATCATTTCCTCAGGCTGATTCTTATCCTGATAGAGTTTTACAAAATAAGCCTTGTTTGGCTCAAGAGAGGAGACATCCTTTAACATGATATGAGAAAGAATGTCGAGAGTTTTCTCTCCGGAAAGTCGAATGGTCGCTAAGGCTGCTTTATATGGTGGAGTGGCTAAAGCACAAATTGTATCAAAAACTAGCATGTCATCATTATACCATTATTAGATTTATGGCTGGAAAGAAGAATTGGTCGGTAAGGGTTTTCAATACTACCAAATTTGTTTCAAAAGCATGATTTCAGCCATCAAGAAATCAAAAACACGAGAAAAACTCGAAAGAATCGATTATATTAATAATTAAGAGAAAAAATTGTTGATTTTGTTGGTGGAAGCACTTACAATA
Source organism: uncultured Clostridia bacterium (assembly GCA_900313465.1). Lineage (GTDB taxonomy): Bacteria > Bacillota_I > Bacilli_A > RFN20 > CAG-288 > Enterosoma. The sequence goes on along the minus strand of OMRU01000057.1, from coordinate 1,672 downwards.
ATCGTGGAAACCCAATTTATTATTTTGGTTTCCAAACACGGAGGATTCTTTTATGACCGGAAGGGAAAAAACAACCTATTCAGGTAATACCGTTCCTAAGCTGACAAAAGCCATCTATCCATGGTCTGGTATCTTCAGAGATGCCTGTTACGCTTTAGTCGGTACGTTCTTACTGCAGTATGCTATGACGGCTGGTGTTCTTTCATCTGATTTCAATGAGTACACCGCTCAGATGCATGTCATCACCATCTTCATGATGATCGCTCTTGTTTGGGATGGTATCAACGATCCTATCATGGGCTTCTTAGTTGAGAAGTTCCACTTCCGTTCCGGTAAATATAAACCATGGATCCTAATCGGTTCTATCGGTAATGCTGTGGCTGTTACCTTGATGTTCATCGTTGGACCTCTTGGTGTTACCGGCTGGGGCTATGTCGCCTGCATGTTGGTCTTCTACTTCTTATGGGATACCTTCTTTACGATGAACGATATTGGTTATTGGTCTATGTTACCATCCTTAACCAACGATCCAACAGAGAGAGCAAAATTAACCACTAACGTCACTGTTGCCACCACAATCGGTGCCTTCGTGATGAACATGATGATGTTCCTTCTTCCGAATATGCTTGGTGCCCAGACGGCTTATGCTGGCGTATCTGTCATCATTTCCATCTTGTTCTTAGTTTCCCAGGCTGCGATTTATTTCTTCTGCCAGGAAAAAGAAAGAGATGCCAAGCAGGAAGAGATTTCTGAAGAATCTCATTTCTTGGATTTATTCAAGATCGTCATTCAGAACAAACAGCTTCTTGTTATCGTCATCGTCATGTTCCTTTACTATATCGGTTCAGGTTTGCTCACCGGTATCGGTCTAAACTATTATTATTTGCTTTATTCGTATGGTGTTGGCGGCTATATGGCGACAGGCATGTCTCTTGTCTATGTCGCTGGTACGCTTTTAGCACAGGTCTTCTACCCGATGTTAGTCAAGGTATTCAAGAAGAAACAGATTATCTTTATTTCTTCTATTGTCATCCTTGCTGCTTACCTCTTGTTCTTCTTCTTTGGCTTCCCAGTCTTTGGTAATAATCCAATTGCGTATTCTGATCCATCTGTTGTCGATCCAGACAATTTATTAACCGCCTTAGGCTTTGTCTTTGGTGGTACTCACTTCCTTATCTTCATCGCCTGCTTCTTCTTCTTTGCCGCTACTGGTATCTTCTATCTTGCCTTACTTGTTATGTTCCAGGATGCCATCGACTATCAGGAATGGAAGTTTGGTGAACGTAAGGAAGCTGTCTGCTTTGCTTGGAGACCTCTTGATGTCAAACTTGGTTCTGCCTTGCAGACTGGTATTCGTAATTTGACCTTTGTCCTCACTGGCACTCAGGTTATCTTAAATCGTATCTCTAATGCCGAGTCTCATAATATCTTCTCTGGCTTTACGCCATATTCGGAAGAAATCAATGGTGCTACGGTTACTTATAACACCATGGATGAAGCCATTCAGGGTGCTTACACCTGGAGTGATAAGTCTCGTCAGTTGACTCTCTTTGGTGTTATCATCATCGGCATTATCTTAGTCGTCTTTGCTGGTTGTTTACTCCTTCTTCATTTCGGTTATAAGATCGATGAAGATATGGAAAAGCAGATTGTAGAGGCCCTCTTTGGCCAG
>OMRU01000064.1 GCA_900313465.1 uncultured Clostridia bacterium | reverse complement strand
ATATAAAATGCAAGTATTTTGACAAAAATACATACAAATGTATAATTTTCGACAAAATAATATCATTTATTTATCTTCTTGCATATAATTAAGTAGGTGATTATAATGGCGAAAATAGAGGAGTTTAAAGATTTTGTAAGAAATAATCCTAATCTTATTAAATATGTAAAAAATGGTAGTAAATCTTGGCAAGATTTTTATGAAATGTATGATTTATATAATCATATATAGGATTAACTAATCTAGAATCCTGAGGTATTACATACTTATTGCCGCCTGATTTAGGGATTGTCTCAAATGGTGTTGTACTAGCTACCTGATAAATATAGAAGTGGATAGATTCAAATGGCTCATTGCCACTCGTTATCTCATTTCCTTCAGCATCCATCCATTGTTTTTTAACTTCAAGAGATGTGTCCCGATCTTCCGGAATTTCATAGTTTTTCAGTGAGTAAGTCTTAGTTGTTTCATTTTCTGACTCATCCACAGCGCAGATATAACCAGGAAGCTCCACCTCCTCTATTTTATATGCATATTTGGTTCCATTCTCGAGAACACGAGGGAGTTCACCCCATGAGTATTCCCAATTATTCGCCTTATTAAGTGTAACTTGTCCGCTAGTGTCGTCATCCGCCAATTCAGTTACAGATATGACTTTACCACTATTATCAAGATCTGCCTTAACCTTGACATATTCACCATTATTCGTTTTACGCAGCAACTGAACTTTTGCGGTCAAATCAATGGCATCTTCCTCACTGATTGGTTCGCCGTTTGCATTAAACCAACTCTTATTGACGTTTACAGTCAATGGTTCTTTTGCCGGAGTATTCGACATTTTCAGAATGTCATCATAATAGAAATATATCCACTGTCTCCAACCAGTTTCAGGATCTCTTTCTGTTCCGTAGCTTACTTCGTCAGGATCCTTAGTGAGAGTGAACTCCCAGTACTCAACTGAGCTATCTATCTGATATCCCGGAGGTGAATCTATTTCCTTAAGATAATAGTGAACACCTTCCTCAAGTTCATTGCCATCATCGGTCTGGTTAAGCGCTATTGTGACTACACCATCAGCATTAGTAGTAAAGGTTATGTTTTCCCCTACTTTTCCGGCTGTCTTTCTACCAACGCCCCATTTCATTGGCTCCTTAACGGTATCTATGATATTCCCTTCTTCATCAAGGCGACTTACGCTGCACTGGAACATGTTCTTATCCGCATAACGGATAGACATGACAAGTTCTTTGTTTTCTTTTTTGGCTTCATCTAATTTGGTTAAAACATCAAAACGAAGCTGATCTGCAGTAGTGTACATGGTTTTACCTTCTTTCTTTTCCATTATACTCCAGTAATGATTATTGAATTAATTAATATAAGCGGATAGAAAAGAATTGTTGTAGAATATTAACAAGGAAGCAAGGAGGTCATTTATGGGATACATTATTACAATCGCTCGTCAGTTCTCTAGCGGTGGACGTGAACTAGGTCGTAGACTTGCCGATGAACTAGGTATTGCCTACTATGACAAAGAGATTTTAGCTGACATTCAGAAAAAGACACCATATTCCCTTTCCTATATTGAAGAAGTATCCGAGAATCGTCCGATTCTCTTGCCACCGATCAATTATGGTAATTCCTTTGCTTTGTATACCGATGTCTCACTTCAGCAGAACATCGATGTTCACACAGCTCAAAACAATATCATCCGCGAATACGTCGAAAAATCAAACTGTGTCATCATCGGTAGAGGTGCAGATTATACTCTCAGAGATAAAAAGCCATTCAGAATCTTTGTCTACGCTGATATGGAAAGTAGAATTAAGCGCTGTCGTGAAAGAGAAGAAGATCATCACAAATATAACGATAAGCAGTTAGCCAAGCGCATTCGCGCTATCGATAAGAAAAGACGCGATTATTATGAATACTACACCGGATTGAAATGGGGTGAGAAAGATAACTATGATGTTATGATCAACACCTCAAATTGTGATATCAAGAAACTAGCTCATAATCTTGCCCTGTTTATCAAGGACGCCACCAAAGAAAACTAAGATGGAAAGCCAACATTCGCTGTTGGCTTTTTTTAAGCAAAAATTCCTCTTTTAGCAAAAGGAAACCGATTGTACAAATTCAGTTCCAAAAATAGGAAAAATTGCTTAATATTTATCATGAAAGCGCTATAATAAAATCAGTGAGGTTCTAAAAGGATGAAATATGATATCGCTATTGTCGGTTGCGGAATCACGGGTGCTGGTATTGCTTTAGAATTATCCAAATATGACTTGAAAGTCATCGTCCTGGAAAAGGAAAACGATATTTCTATGGGTACCACCAAAGCCAATTCCGCCATTATCCATGCCGGTTATGATCCAAAGCCGGGCACCAAGATGGCCAGGCTGAATATTTTAGGTTCACGAATGACAAAGGAATTAGCTAGTAAACTCAATTTCCATTACCAACAGATTGGTTCGCTTGTCATCGGTAGAAAGAATCAGGACAAGGAATTGATCGATACCCTTTATCAGAGAGGTGTGGAAAACGGATTGACGGATATGAAAGTTCTCTCCTCTAGAGAAGAGATTCTTGCTCTTGGCGAAGGGAATCTGGAAGAAGATATCGATTATGCTCTTTATGCGCCAAGTGCAGCCATCTGCTCTCCTTGGGAAATGTGTCTTGCTTTTATGGAAACGGCGGTTAGCAATGGAGTTGAGTTGAAAGTCAATTCCAAGGTTAATCATATTCGCCGTACATCTGATTCTTATATTCTTGATACTGCAAGCGGTGTTTATGAAGCGGATTATGTCATCAACTGTGCCGGTGTAAATGCGGATGATGTCTACGCTGATGCTTTAGGACACAAGGATTTTGAAATCAAAGCTATCAAGGGTGAATATTACCTTTTAGATAAAGACCAGGGAAGTATGGTCAAGCATGTCATTTTCCAGACTCCAAGCAAACTAGGTAAAGGTGTCTTGATTTCCCCAACGGTGCACGGCAATCTGATTGTCGGTCCTAATGCTCAGGATAATGAGGAAAAAGAGAGAACCAATAATACGCCAGAAGGTTTGCTTACCGTCAGAGAAAAATCCAAACTCTCCTCTTCTAAGGTCAATATCTTTGATAATATCCGTAACTTTGCTGGCAATCGAGCCACGATTCCAGGGATTGATGATTTCTTGATTGAGGAGAGTAAACAACTACCTCACTTCATCAATTTTGCCGGTATCAAATCTCCTGGCTTATCTTCCGCAGCTGCCTTTGGCTTAGAGGCTAAGGAAATGCTTGAGAAAGATGGCTTGAAGTTTATCGAAAAGAAAGACTTCCATTATTGTCCTTTACCGACCTATTTCAAGGAATTATCGTTAGAAGAAAAAGAAAGAATCATTAAAGAGAATCCTCTTTATGGAAGAGTCATCTGTCGATGTGAAACCATCACAGAAGGAGAAATTGTCTCTGCCATCCACATGAAAGTGGGGGCCACCACCATCGATGGTGTCAAGCGCCGTTGCAATGCCGGTATGGGCAGATGCCAGGGTGGCTTTTGTGGACCAAAGGTCTTCGATATCTTAAGAAGAGAACTTCATCTCAGGTACGATGAAGTCTACCAGGATAGAACAGGATCACAAGTTGTCGTTTCCCAAACCAAGGAGGCCAAATAAATGAAAACCATCCAAGTAAATCTTTTAATCATCGGTGGTGGTCCTGCTGGTCTTGCGGCTGCCTATGGCGCTTATCAGGCTGGTGAAAAAGATATTTTAGTCGTCGAAAGAGATAACCATCTTGGTGGCATCTTGAATCAGTGCATCCATAATGGTTTTGGTCTCCATCGTTTCAAAGAAGAATTATCTGGTCCTGAATATGCCACCAGATATATCGATATGGTCAAGGATACTTCCGTGAAAATCATGTCGGATAGCATGGTTATCGACTTAAGCAGCAATAAAGTTGCGACCGTCATGAATAAGGATGATGGCATCATCAAGATTGAAGCCAAAGCCATCATCTTAGCCATGGGTTGTAGAGAAAGAAGCAGAGGTGCTATCTCTACTCCAGGTGATAGAGTCGCCGGTGTCTATACGGCTGGTGCTGCTCAGAAATATTGCAATATCGACGGCTATCTTGTCGGTAAGAGAATCGTCATTCTCGGGTCTGGTGATATCGGTTTAATTATGGCTAGACGTATGACTCTAGAAGGTGCAAAAGTTCTAGCCGATGTGGAACTTTGTCCTTATTCTAACGGCTTAGCCAGAAATATTCAGCAGTGCTTAAATGACTTTGATATCCCACTTTATCTTTCTTATACCGTGACCGATATTGTTGCTGATGAAGAACATAAGAGAGTCAAGAAGGTTGTTATCTCCAAAGTCGATGAGAAGAGAAATCCGATTCCGGGCAGTGAAATCTCCTTTGATTGTGATACCCTTCTTTTATCAGTCGGCTTGATTCCAGAAAATGAACTTTCTACCAAAGCTGGTATTCAGCTTGACTCTCGAACCAAGGGTGCCATCGTCAAGGATAACTTAGAAACTTCTATTGAAGGTATCTTTGCCTGTGGCAATGTTCTTCAGGTGCATGACCTTGTGGATAATGTTTCTGCTGAAGGGGAAAAAGCAGGTAAGAATGCTGCTTTATATATCGCTAAGGGCGAAAATCAATCCGAAGTCATCCCTGCTAACCCAGGTCAAGGACTTGGATATCTCTGCCCACAGAAAATCCGAGTTGATGCTGAAGATCCAAATGTTGATCTCTTCTTCCGCGTCAGAACCCCTGCTGGTGCTAGTAAAATCGATGTCTATGGTGATGGTAACCTGATCAAATCTTTACCAAAACTGAGAGTCGCACCATCCGAAATGGAATCCGTAAGACTAAGGAGAGAGGATATCAAGAAGTGATTTAAGGTCTGAAGGTGTGAAGCGAAAACGGCGTAAGACCAGCCGGAACGCAGACATAAAAAGAGACAGCTCTTCCGGGCTGTCTCTATATTATTTTTATTCATGAATCACTTTAATTTTCGACAACAAAACTGTACGTCTCCTGTATTGTCGTAGCTGGAATCCATTGTATCGATACAGACCGCTGATTAGTTTCATACGTATATCCTATTTCAAACCTATACATGTCATGTTCCATATATTCAGCTAGAGATGTCTTTATGTATTCACTCATTGAATATGCAGGATCGTAAATATACACCATAGCAAGTGGATACATGTCTATGATATTTTTATCTACTTTTATTT
>OMRU01000030.1 GCA_900313465.1 uncultured Clostridia bacterium | reverse complement strand
CCCTCTTTTAATGCTTCATGATAGAGTTGAGTGGAGTAGAAGACATCGGAGAATACTGGTTTATACATTCTGCAGATATCGTGATATGAGAATAGTCTTGATTCATCAATATGCCAGGGGCCACTAGGAATATCATCTTTTTTCAAAACAAAATCGTTATCTAAAATCTGATGATAGATGCGTTCTTGCAAAATCGCTGGTAAACCTAGATGATATGTAATAATTTTTGCTTTGATGATTTTGTTTTTCAAAAACGCAAAATTCTTCATCAGCACCTGATACACTTCCAACAAGGAATCGACATCCTCTTCTGGTAAACCAAAAGAAGATAAAGATGGATTTGTCGAATAAGCATAGAAACTATTACCAGGAGCAACATATAAATCGACATCCTGATAATAACCTAGATAATGATGATAATTCTCGTTCTTAAACAGGTCATGGTAGGTGCACTGATATAAGGCATGCATCAGTTTTCCACCATATTTGATGGCCGCTTCGGATAACCCTTCTTCATTCTCATCCACGATGACAAAGGTATCCTTGCGATAAAGGTAACGAAGATAAGTATCTTCAAAATACTTATCTGACATGTACTGGATTTCATCCCCTATATCCGATAATTTCTCATTATAGCTTAGGCCTTGTAACTGGATGCGAATAAAATCGCGGGAAAGATAGTATTGGATACATTCATCAAGTCTGTTCCTATCAATACAATATAGGGTGGTCGGATAATCCAATCGGCCATTGAGATAAAAACCTTTTTTGGCTACTTCACGGAAGATATATGGATAATGAAGAGAATAGTCCTTAGCGAGCAGTTTCTGATGATTCTCCTTAGAAAACATAGAGATGCCATCTTTGAAGTTCAGCTGAGAGCAGATGTCTTTCTTCAAATCGATCTGACGAGAAACCACTTCTGGTAAACCTAAAAACTTCAATCGGACAAAATCGATGTTCTTACCCACGTAATCATAAACGTAATGCAGTTCTCTTCCGAATACCTGCAACGTATAAGGGAACATATATTTATAGAGGAAATATTTATCAAAAATCTCCAAGAGATTTTTCATGGCTTCTTGATCTTGTAAATCAAAATAGAAATCTTTTTCATCCTTGCTATACGCTAAAAAGTTACGTCCTTTATAGACCTGTGGATAATCTAGATATGGATCAAAGAAGTGTTCCCCTCTGTTCAGATTTTCAAACACTCTTTCACGACTGGAATAAGCCATAGCGTTAAGATGATTCTCGCTTGTCTTCTCAAAGAAGAAGAGCATCGCAATATTGATCAGGATGCGAATGGTGATGACATCCACCTCTGGTCTTTCCTGTTCAAGGATACGCTTAGCCTCATCCGCGCTATAACCTGATAACAAAAGATCAAAGAATCTTTTGACACTGACAAGAACACCATTTTGATTATCGCGAACAACCAAGGTCTTGAGTTGATCAAATTGTCCGGTGGTATTTCCAAGTTGAGAGACCTTATCAGCAATGGCAAATAGCGCTTCATGATATGCCTCATAATCGCCACTTAAGATCGATTGTAATTTCTTATTGGTACAAGTGCTGTGCAATAAGAAATTTGGCATGACGGTGCTAGAAAAGGCATAGATATCCGAAACATAGAAACCGATTCTTTCCATATACTTTAAATAATAAGAAAGATTGCTCGGCCAATATTTCATGGATAATTGGTTGCCATTATCAAGTAACAAAGTCAGAATCAAGCCATTCTTCTTATAGTCGACATTCTCTTCAAATGTCAGTTTTTGAATAAAGGCATCCTTATCTCCATACTCAAAATCAAAATATTTGGTCAGTTCAAAAGCCGGATAAGGTAAACCTAACATTCTTAAAAACACGGATGGAATAAAGGCGTATTCCTTATGCGTGACAAAATAGTGATGAATCACATCATAGGCGTGAAGAATCTTTCTTCTATCATCCTTATCTAAAACATAATCCGTTGGAACATAACTCTGATAAACCTGATCATCATGAAGTTCAAACGTTCTGTACCTTGTGGCATACATATCATAATGTTGTCCCTGATAGATCATTCGATGTGGGAAGTTGACACCTTCAAAGTCATGATCCAGAACCGAAAAACCAAATAAGCCACGCTGATGATAATGTTTCATATAGAATTCATTTAACAGCGTACGGATCATGGATAAGAAGTATCGCTTCAAGGCTAGACGCATGGCTTTCTCACCTTTAGGCATCTTCTTATCGAGTTTTCTGGCAAAGGCAAGACTGGCCATCTTGGTCAAATCCATCTCATCAAGAGGACGGAAATACTGATAATAGACTTCCTTGGTGATCAAGAAAGGATCTGAGACAAAATCCATGATCAGCTTATGTGAAGTTTCCTTTTCTCGTAAAAGACGAGCAGGAATCTTCTCTACATCGATATGAAGAGGATAATAGTCTCCTTCATTCAGTTGATCGACATCAAAAATACGTTCTGGATTCAGCACGTAAAAACCATTGGCAATCAGATGATTGATCGCCCCGATTACCGAAGGATGATTGCTGTTTAACACCATGGCGGTGACATTCATCTTAGGATAGCCACGAAATAGGCCTTCTTCAAAATGGATGCGAGATAATATCTCTTCTCCGCTTAGCATGATATAGCCATCTCCATGCGGATTCTTTTTGCTCATCACTTCTATCGGTAAGCCGAGAACCTGTTGAAAGATTTCGCTAGGAATATTGGTATCTTTGACCAATCCATATTTTTTAGAGTAGATCGGATACTGCTCTTTAGAAAGATATAGATGATAGAAATGAATTCTTTCTTCTAAAGAAGCTTTATCCTCAATCGCCATATGAAAATCATCTTCGCCATTAGAAAAGACAGAATAAAACGCCCCGGTGATTTCATAATAATATCGGGTATCTGGTGAAGGAGTCTTTTTGCTGGTAAACAAATCTGCACTGTATTCCATACTTACCTCCCGATATAACTTTCCTTAAGGGCATATTTATAGAACAGACATTCCATAAGATAAGAGATGAATCCTAAAATCTGCTCGATGACCAGATTCTGATATGGGCCTCTGACTCTCTCTATCTCTGGGAAATAGGCTAAGACTTCTTCCTTTAACGTCTTGTCACGAGAATAATCAAAAACCAGATTCAGCAATGTCTTGTCATCTCTGAAATAGGCATCTAAGATGATGCTGCTAGCATAGGCATTTGCCTCTGGATTTTCGACATTGAGTTTGCTGAATTCCGAAAGATAGTTCTTCAAACTATCATGATTCATGACAAAGAAGGTGAACAGAGGTTCTGGAATAGAGTCAGTACAATAATCAAAAAGAGGTAGATTGCTATCGATATAGGAATCTAGGTCATAGTGATAATTTGCTCGATACTTGATATCGATCAAAGGATAATCAGAAATCACTTTGAATCCATCTCGCATCATCTGAGAAGTCGCAAAATTATAATCCGCCTGCATATCCTCCTTAAACGGGAAAGACAAACGGAATGGTTCATCATAACTGGCATGCGTGATGTTGAGATCTCTACGACAGATACCGCTTTTGAATTCCATCTTCTGGAAGAGTTCATCAATGCTATGAAGAGATAGATCAAATGAGGCATATTTCAGAATGACAAGATAAGGAAGACCTAATAGACCGAGAATGATTGGTGTCTTGATGGATAAATCCATGTTTCTCTGATCATAGAAAGAAGAATAACGTTTAGCAAAAGATAGTAGGGCTGGCTTATCGCAGGTGCAAAGATAATAATTGCCTTGGGTCAGACTTGAAGCATAGGCGTTGACACAACTTCCTAATAGAACATATGGATAAGGAAGATTGGGATTGTAATCCATGTTCAGAGTAAATTCATTTTCTGTTCTTGGCGTAATATCCTGAGAGACATAAAACGCATAAGAAATCTCAATCATCTTGTAAAGATAGACAAGACGAGTGAAGACCATCATATGCTGATAGATGAAAGGATAATCCTCAGGTGAACAATCAAATATCAAACGATAAATGGTGTTTTCACCTAACGATAAGAAGGAAGTCACTTCGTTATAGAAATCATCATAGGAGATATCATTAGGGAAAAAGGCAGCCAACAAAGAGACGATCATATTCTTCGAGATGTTGACATAAGGAAGAAGGATAGGATCGATACGATTGCGGTCGATATGAATCAAGGCGTGATATGTCTTGTTGTTCAAGGCATCAAAAAACGAAGCCAGATCATAATCTAAATGCATGGTGTCATTAAAATAGACACCTTTCAAGGCACTTCTGGCACGAATATAAGTGAAGTAGGTGTTATGTCTTTCTTCTTCGTTGTTATCCACCGATTCATGATAGCTAGGAATCGAATGCTGACAACAATGACACAAATTCTTCTTGAATGGAATCTGTTCAAGAATATCTTTGGTTGGATTGATCTTTGTCAGAATGTTATCCGGTAGACCGAGTTGACCTAAGACATAATTGTTTCTTCCAATGAAATCACCCCGTTTGAAATACCGGTGGTATTGATAAGAGAAATACTCAATCTTAGAAGCGATAGCCTCTTTCTGACAAGAACAGAGATATGCCTTGGAAAAATAACTCTCGCGGAAAGAATAAGCAAGTTTTCCATAGGTGACATAAGGATAAGGCATATTTGGTTCATAACTCTCATTCAGTTTTGGAAGACCATCTAAAACCAACAAGGATAATGTGTCACCCTGTTGAATCGCCATGACGCGGTATTCCTGCTCTGCTAATAAGAGTGGATAAAGCAAAGCAAACTTCATGAAAGGTAGAATGGTATCGATTTTGACATCCTGAATATCAAATCTCACCAACATCATCTGAATCACCTGAAGAAGAGTGTGATGCATAAAAGAATGAAAGAAAAACGGCATCGCTTCACACTGGGATTTCTGATCGATTTCCTGTAACAGCTTGCTTAGTTCATGATCTTCTAATTTCTTGTTTTCCAAAAGATAGGCAGGATAAAGTTCATCCTTAAAGCTTGCTTTTGACTCATCAAACAATCTCTGAAGAGAGGAAGAACGATGACCTTTTTCACTGACGATAGCAATCTTATTTTCTTTATCATCCACCAATATCGGTTTCTCCGAAAGATATTGAATGCCATTATCGAGCAACAATCGAAGCAAGAAAGCATAGCGGTGTTCCTTCTCACCAGAAAGATAAGAATAGAACGTATCATAACGCTTGCTAGAAAGATAGATTTCAGAAGAAGTGATCTCCTCAAAAGGAAGACAAGCCATGATATCCTCAAGGGTAAAAACCTTCAGGTCTTTGACAAACCGATAACCACCAAAAGGTAACCCTGCATGAGCATAAATCGTCAAGATATCTCCAGCTGGTTGCTTTTCTATCGCATCCTGCAACAGATGAGAAATCTTTTCTTTATCCGCCTGAGCAAAGAAATAATTCTTCTGATCAAAGGAATAAATATCTGCATTGAAAGAGGATAGAGAATAGACATCTCTGGAAGTATAAGTCTTGCTGACACTCAAAAAGGAAAGCTTGGCAGTGACTTTATGGAGCACCTCAAAACAATAATCATCATAAAGAACATTGATCAAAGAGGCAAAATACTCGCGCAATAAAAACTCATATTTGCGTTTGAAGCTGAGATCCATATTACAGTTTTCCATCAACGCGTCTTCATCGCCATTGATGAAATAGCCAAGGCGTCGATCAAAGGAGAAATGGTCCAACTTTCTCATCAATGCATTGAATTGACTATCGTCCTTCTGACCTAAGAAATCGATAGCCAGACGAGTTGAATCGGCTTCATCATATAATTTCTTGTATTTTTCTTCCAATCGGCTTTCGTCGATAAAGACAGGCAAATGCACATCATCGCGTTCAATAAATGGTTTTGTCTCATCATAAAGGAAAAAGAATCCTTTGCTTAAGCAGTACAATTTAAAATCATCGCTGAACCATTTGCGGTCGTTGGCTTTCGAAAGCATGACATAGCTTTCGCGTTTTAAATCCGATAAGCCATCAGCAAATCTTAATTGTGGCAAGATTTCCTTGGTGATATCAAGACGCATAAAAACTTCTTCAGGTAAACCTAGAACCTGATTGAGAACTTCTTTGTCCTGAGAATCTCTCATGACAAAACCCTTCCCATCATAGACGGGATACTGCTGACGTTTTAAGATGCGATATGAATAAAAATCCAATGCTGCTTTGATGGATTCTCTATCTTCTTCGGGAAGAAGCACTTGATTATTGTTGTCGATAAAAGCGACATGGAATAATCCAAAGACTGCCTTACGATAATCGGAACGAAAACTGATATTCCGCTTTGGTTGTTTGTAATTTAGAAATCCCATTTAGAAATCCGTGAATTCGATCGTACAATCGCTGTCCGAAGTCTTGTTGACGGTAAAGCCAAAGGCTGGTTTACTGCCATCATCAAAAGCAAAGGTAGAATAGATCTTGCTATTGAAGGAGGATCCGGAGCGATATAAAGAGCGATAACTGGCATAACCTGTCTTGGTACCATTGATTCTCTTTCCACTGGAAGGAAGAAGAGAAATCAAGCGACCACGATAATAATCAAGGCCCTGATCGCCTAATGTCTTATCGTAAGAATAAGAAGCGGTGTTGCTATAAAGATAGGTATAAATAAAGGTTCTGCCCCAGGCGGAAGAGGAATAGAAGGATGGAATCTTATCATAGGCATAGCCATCCCAGGAAAAGCCTGTGCCGGTAGCCGTAATCTTACCAATGGTGGCATTGACGTGATATAAGGCAATACCAGGTTTGGTATAAGTAGGATTTCTTCCGGCATAACCCATGCCAAGAGAATCCTGATAATTTAAACCAGTTGGGGTGTTATATTCCAGTAACAGGTATTCATCAAATGGAGTATTGTTATAATTTTCAACACCGTCCTTACAGGTAGGAATCAAGAAGCTGTTTCCCGCTTGTTCCATAGAAGAAAGCGTCAGCGTGTAGTCATTTGCTTCAAGGTATTCCTTGGTGATGAGAGTGGGCTTTCTCCATCCTAAGAGGTATTTAGAAAACGCGTTATGATCACCGATGTTGAAATCCATCATATCAATACCGCCTAAAGGCGTATCGTAACAATTCTCACTTGGTGAATAATCATAAGAATAATAATCATCAAGGCCCATCATATGACCAGTCTCATGAATGAAGGTATGAGCATCAGGTATCATATATCCGCCAACATCAAGGAAATCGATACTAGCCCAGGCATAGCAACATGGAGTAACTCCACCGACTTTGTTGGCATTTGTTGCCCAGGTGGTATAAGCCCAATACAAATCTGATTCTGAATTATAAGAAGGCGCATATACCATCCATACCGCATCGATATAGCCATCATCATCCGTATCGTAATCGGATAAATCGATGCTGGACTTTTTGACCAAAGACTCTAAAGCAGTCTGCAACACAGTATCGGTGTAATTGCTCTTGGAGTCAGACATCTTTTTGGATTTTTCTTCTAACTGCGCAGTGGTCATATTCAAGGTGATCGCATCTGTGACTTCACCGGTGATATGCAATTGATCAAAACTGGATTTTTCATAATAGGAAGCAACTGATTCCCATCCCGTCTGATAATTCTTGCCAAAGAAGGCAGCCTGAAGACGGTTTTTATCATTGCTGGAGAATTGATCATCGGTAGTCTGAATCGGAATAACTAGAATCTTGGAATTACCAATACTTGGCAAATAATGATAGCCATAACCTAAACCCAGATTATCCTTGTTCATATTTTCTACGGTGAAAGAAGAATTATAGTTTGGTGTCTTGTAATCAGCGATAGCGGATGTGGAAGGGTCAGCAGAAGTAGTGTTGGACGTTTTGCCCCAGTCAAAATAAAAATCAGAATTGAAAAAGAAGCAGGATGTCAGACATCCAACAAACACAAGCGATAAAATGGCTTTGACTGGCTTTGATAATTTCTTTCTTAGTCTCCGTAATCTGAGCCACGGCTTTCTGGCTGAACCAAGACTTTGGCTTGATCCGCGACATCCATAGCGGTCAGATAAATGGCGTGTTCCGTTTCCACAAGTGGATTATCTTCCATACCGACAAACACGACTTTTCTGTTCTTTCTGACGATTTCATCCATCTTTTTTAGGATATCGTCATAGTGCTCAGGGCGCTGCATCTTATAACCCTGAAGATAAGTGTAGAACTGAGGTTCAATATAAAAAATAGAACCATCATCATTCTGATAACAGGTTGCAAAACGATTCTGCAAATCAATTAAGATATTACGATCTTCCCATTCTGGATATTTTGTTATCAATTCTAAAGAATTGATTCTAGCCAAGAAATATATAAGAATCCTCAAAAACAGACGCTAAATAACAATAATCGCCCTTCAAGGATGCAAGCTTGATTTCCTTTTCAGCGGATAAAGCAACCTCGTTTAGGCTTCTTAAAGCCTTTTTACAAGCTTCTTTATCGATCTCTTTTTTGACAAGTTCTCCTTCAATCAGAGCCTTTGCTTTCATCATTTCATCTATCTTACCTTCAAAGTCAAAGGTATCAGAAAAAGGTTTTTTTCCACTTTGCTTACGGTTCATCAGTTTTAATAGCATCTGAATAGGAGGAAGAACAGCAAGCAAAGCCATATGTTCATCTTCATTAGGAAGAGAGTGCATCTTCTTGAAATATAAATCAAAATCCGATTTCATATTGATTCCCTTTCTTGATGGCAGAAAAGACATCATTGCTGATACGACCAAATGCATATGGCTTATCGTCCCTGACTTCAAAGATAGATAAATTCATCTTGGCTAGTTCAATCAGGAATAACTTGGCATGATGAAGATGAGATAGATATCTCTTCTTATCAGTCGAGAAACAGACATCCTCAAGTTGAGTCAAAGAAGAAATGATCATAGCATATTCATCAAGTGCATCAAGAACTTGTTTCCACTCCTCTTCTAGTAGAAAATCCTGCTTCTTGGAAAGGTCAAACAAGGCTGTATCTTCATCGAATAGACTCAAGATGTTTCCTTGTAAATCAATAAGTTCCTTAGATAAATCCTTATTGGAAGAATCTCTGATAGCCTGTATGATGACATAGAGAGACAAAAGACAGCTCGACCCACAGTAATAAGGTGAGGAAGGCTGAAATAACAGTTCGTTTTTTTCTTGTAAATTCAATTTCATACGTGTAACAAGGAGAATAATTCTCCAACCTTTTGATGAATGACGACATCGGCTTGACTATCAGCAGCACTTGGATCTTTATTGATCAATACCATATGCTTACCTTTGAAATAACGAATGAACCCCGCAGCGGGATAGACCACTAGGGAAGTTCCTGCCACAATCAGTATCTCCGCATTCATGATCTGAGCCAAGGCTCTATTGATATCCTGCTCATTCAAAGGTTCTTCATATAAGACGACATCTGGTTTGATCAGCCCACCACAGTATGGACAATGCGGCACATCCTCTTTTCCTTCTTTGATATATCTGGCATCAAATTCTTCCTGGCATTCCTGACAATAATTGCGATGGACATTACCATGTAATTCAATGACCTTCTTACTTCCAGCCATCTGATGTAGACCATCAATATTCTGGGTGATGATATATTTCAATCTTCCGGCTTCTTCTAGTCTGGCTAGATATTGATGGGCGGCATTAGGCTTGGCATCTAAATCAATCATTCTATCTTTGTAGAAGCGATAGAATTCTTTTGTATTCTGATAGAAGAAATGAGCAGAAATGATTTCTTCAGGATCATATTGATATTTCTGATGATAGAGACCGTCTTTACTGCGGAAATCTGGTATACCTGATTCCGTCGATACACCCGCTCCACCGAAAAAGACAATGTTATGACTAGAATCGATCAAACTCTGCAAAAGCATTGCGTCTTCTTGTAAACTCGCCATGAAGATTCCTCCCATTAATACTATTATAGAATCCGCCTTTCACTTTTCAAAAATCATTATTAATTCACGGCTATTTTCCTTCTTACTTGTTTTTTATGATAAGATAATTACATTATGAGATTAGATAAATATTTAAAAGTCAGCCGCTTAATCAAAAGAAGAGAAGCCGCGAAAGAATTCATCGATAAAGGCTATGTCAGACTCAATGGGAAGATTGCTAAGCCATCCACAGAAATCAAAGTAGGAGATCATGTGGAAATCTCCTCTCCTATGGGTAAAAACGTCAAGGCCATCATCAAAGAAGTTCGTATGGTTTCCACCATTGAGAACGCCTCTGATATGTATGAATTGGTCGATTAACATGATGAAGAAAGACAAGAAAGAAACAAAAACCACCGAGAAAAACGAAGCTGTCAGAAACAGCGTGATGACCAAGAAAGTCACCGCTCGTTTCATGACCGTTGTTTTCATTTCCATCATCGTCTTTTGTGTGGCCTTAGTGACCACACTCAGCGTACTTACCATCATGCGTCTAAGCAAGAATGCCCAATTGAAAAATCAGGCCGACGCCATCGTCGAGAAATATAACATCGAAGCCACCCAGCACAACAACAAATCCGATCCGGATTATGCTGAAGTCTATTTTGAAGGCAATGTCATGTACATTCCTAGCGAGAATATCATTATCGAGTATCAGCCATAATGAAATTATCTAACGAAATCAAAGAAGAATTCGACCATTTTGATTTTCAGAATCACAGATATCTATTAGCGTACAGCGGTGGACCAGATAGCGTCTACCTTCTTTGGATGTTAGCTATCTATTATCAGGACAAACTGAATGAACATATCGCTATCTGCTACATCAATTATCACGATTCTCCTTTTGTCGACCAGGAAGAAAAACTCGTCTACAGTTATGTTGAGAGATTTCAGATCAAAATCTATAAAGACGATGTGTACTACCACAAAGAAAAAGATAAGAACTTTGAAGAATGGGCAAGAAACTATCGCTACAATCTTTTTGAGAAGATCGTCAAGGAAGAAGGGTTTGACGGGCTTCTTACCGCTCACCAGAAAACCGATCATGTCGAAACCTATATCTTACAAAAAAAGCGCCATAATCTTCCTACTCACTACGGCTTAAGAAATATCAATTATTATCACGATATGGTTTTGCTTCGTCCCCTTCTTTCTATCTCCAAAAAACAGTTGACCAAAGAACTAGATGACGATCATCTTCCTTATTATGATGACATCACCAATCTCGATCCACATAAGGCAAGAACCGATATTCGAAGCAAACTGACGGAAGAAGAAATCGACAAGTATTGTCAAGAAATTCAAAAAGAGAA
>OMRU01000058.1 GCA_900313465.1 uncultured Clostridia bacterium | reverse complement strand
GGGAAGAAGTTCATCTGAGGAGTACCGATAAAGCCGGCGACGAACTTGTTGGATGGATAATTATATAAATTCTTTGGCGTATCGACCTGTTGGATTCTACCGCCCTTCATGACGACAACTCTATCACCTAAGGTCATGGCTTCCGTCTGGTCGTGGGTGACATAGATGAAGGTAGTCTTGAGTTTTTGATGAAGTTTGGCGATTTCGGTTCTCATCTGGGTTCTTAATTTGGCATCCAGGTTAGATAATGGTTCATCTAAGAGCATGACTCTTGGATTTCTTAAAATCGCTCTACCTAAAGCGACTCTCTGACGCTGACCGCCGGACATGTTTCTCGGTTTTCTATCAAGATAGTCTTTGATACCGAGAATATCAGCAGCCCATAAGACCTTTTCCTGAATGATATCATTCGGAACATGGCTGAGTCTTAGACCAAAGGCCATATTCTCAAAGACGGTCATATGAGGATAAAGGGCATAGTTTTGGAAAACCATGGCGATATCTCTGTCTTTTGGTTCGACGTCGTTGACGATATCAGAATCGATATAAAGTTCACCTGCGGTGATTTCCTCTAGACCGGCAATCATACGTAAGGTGGTAGATTTACCACAACCGGATGGACCGACGAAGACGATGAATTCACCATTCTTGATATCTAAAGAAATATCATTGACGGCTTTGGTGCCATTGGGATAGACCTTATAAATATGTTCGAGTTTCAAACTGGCCATAATGCAGTTCTCCTTATTTGTTCAAGACCGCAATGCTATACGGTGGAAGGGTGATTTTCCCTTCTTTGATCGTCTCTTTGTTATTTTCATCGCCTCTTAGTACAGAAACGAGAGAATATCCTTTCATATCGTATTCGTATTCTTCTAAGGAGGAGAAGTTGAAGAGGAATTTCATACTTTCATTCTGGAATGTCTTATCAAAGGCAAGAAGACAAGTCTCTTCCGATTCATTCATCATTTCATCTTCGAAAGTCAAAGAGATTTCACCTCTGGCAATAAGTGGGAAGGCATTTCTAAGATTGAGGACTTTCTTTTGATAGGAAAGTATGGAATTTTGATCAGCAAGTTGACTCTTGCTATCGGGATAATATTCTTTTTGCTTGGGGGCATTAGGTGGGTTATCTGTCTCATATTCATGGGTCTCATCATCCCAATAATAATGGGTGCGATAAGCCGAATCGAGATAACTGGTATTGGATGGCTGCTCGGAAGAGCTCATACCGATTTCCTCACCATAGTAGTTAAAGGAGCAACCGTTTTGTAGATCTCTTAAGCCAAGCAGGAATTTTGTCGCGCTCATGGAACCAGCCTTGCTCATTCTTGGCGTATCGTGATTGGCAAGAAATGGAGCAGGAACATGGCCAGCAGCACTTTCAATCATATTGCGCATACCAGTCAGGTAATAGCCTTTATTGGTGCCCTGGAAGCCTAAGGACTTGTTCATATAACCATCGCTTCCATGTCCGGGAAACCAGAAGTAGGAATCAATCTCACTTTGATAGTACTGGGCAATGGTCATAGCATTTGTCCAGCACTCTCCTACGACATAGCCATCATGATCATGGATCATCTTGGCAATCTGATTTAAGATAGCAACGTTCTTTGTGGTGTTATTCAAGTCATAGTAGGCTACCGCATCAAGTCTAAAGCCATCAATGCCGATTTCAGGACTCATATAGTAGTCGACAATAGACTGAATATAGGTGTAGGTGTAAGGACTATTAAAGTCTAGTTCTGGCATATCATCAGAGAAGTTACATTCATAATAGAAGGAATTGGCGCCAGCTTTAGAATATTTATGTCCGTTAAGTTTGTCTTCTTCTTTATCGACAAAGACATATAGGGATTCTAGATTCGTTTCTTCTTGACTAAGAGTCTCACCATTAAGCAGTTTACGATGGGCAATCAAGGCCTTTTCATAAACTTTGGAATAACTTGAGGTGTGATTAAATACACCATCAAGAATGACTTTCATCCCGAGTTGGTGAGCCTTACTGACTAGGGCTTTTAGATCATCTAAAGAGCCAAAGTCACTAGCGATAGAGAAATAATCGATCGTATCGTATTTATGATAGGAATTGGATTTGAAAATCGGAGTAAGCCAGATACCGGTATAACCGATATCTCTTAAGTAATCTAACTTATCCGTGATTCCTTTTAAATCACCAATGCCATCATGATTGGAATCAGCAAAAGAATAGACAAAAATCTCATAAAAATTCCTGTAATCATCATCTAGGATGTTTTCTTGATAGACCTTATCACCCTGAATAGAGGATTCACTCGTGGATGATAAAAGGGAACTTGTGTTTCCACAAGAGAAGAGAAGACAAGTCATAAGAAGAGTGATAACAGGAATTTTTTTCATATTGTTTATCCTTTGACAGCGCCGCCGGTAATACCTTCGACGTAATATTTCTGTAACCAGAAGAAGAGGACCATGATCGGAATTGAGGTGACAACACCACCAGCACAGAAGACAGGGAAGTATTTCTGCTGATCCACAAGAGTGGTAATCATCGTTCTTAAACCGACAGCTACTGTCCAGGCAGAGGAATTACCCGCTGCAAGATAGCTAGCCATCATGAAGTCACCCCAAGGAGCAGTGAAGGTGATAAGGAAGGTATAGACAATAATCGGCTTAGAAAGAGGCATGATGACCCTGAAGAAGATGGTATTCTTATTGGCACCATCGATCATGGCAGCCTCATCAAGCGACTTAGGAATCGTATCAAAGAAACCTTTGGCGATGTAGTACTGCATCGCACTGCCGGCGACATAGATGAAGATAAGAGAGAAGATATTTCCTTCCATGCCGATCAACTTCAAGATGAAGTAGATGATGATCATGGATAAGAAGCCTGGGAACATACCTAAGACTAAGATTAACTTCATCAATGGCTTTCTTGCCTTGAAACGAAGTCTAGAGAAGGCATAGGAAGTACCAAGAATCAACACGGTCTCAATCACCGAAGAAATCAAGGCGATAAGAAGCGTATTGAGATACCAGACTTTGAAGTTATAGACTAATTCTCTTGCTCCGGTTGAAGAATTCTTCATACCGGCAAACAAAGTGATGTAGTTTTCAAAAGAGAAGACAACCTTACCTGCCTGAATGTTATCTTCTGTCGGAAGAGCAGGGATGATGACAGTCGGGTTATACGCGCTAGTCAACGACTGCATCACCAGATAGAAGAACGGAACAAGCCAGATGATGGAGATGATCACCAGAATGGTATAGACAAGGATGTTTCTGGTAATGATTTTTCTCTTATGAGAACGATAATGCGTTTTTGCTTCTCTGTTCATTACTGGAATTCCTCCTCATTATTGACGGAATTGGAGTTGTTATAGAAAAGAAGTGAGAAGAAGGCGACAAGGACGAAGACTAAGATACCTAAGACGGAAGCTAGACCATAATCATAATATTGATTGGTGGTCAGTTTATAAATCCAGGTGATGAGCAAGTCGGTCTGACCAACACCAGAAGTGGTTAAGGCAGCTGGAACTGTTTCATGGGCGGTATCATAAATGAAGGCTGGTCCACCACCGGATAAAAGATAGATGACGTTGAAGTTATTGATGTTACCGATAAACTGACTTAATAGATATGGACCGGTAACAAATAGCATATAAGGAAGGGTAATCTTCATATACATCTTGGCAGGTGATGCACCATCGATACGTGCCGATTCATATAAATCCTCAGGGATGTTCATCAACAAACCGGTACAGATCAACATGGTGTAAGGAACACCAACCCAAGTGTTGACTAAGATGATAACGACCTTTGGAAGAAGGGCGTTGAAACTTGAATCACTAAGCCAGGAAATCGGAGATTGTGTCCAGTTTAGATTGATCAAAATTGCATTGATTGGAGCAAAAGAAGAATTACCAAACATGAAGGAGATGAGCATTAAAGAGATAAACTGAGGAACGGCGATGGTAGAGATGAGAATGGTACGCCAGAGTTTCTTTAACTTGATACCCTTGATGTTGATGATCATGGCAACGATCATACCTAAGAAGTAGTTAGAGAAGGTAGCAAAGATGGCCCAGATGATCGTCCAGAGCAAGACCTGAACAAAGACTCTTAAGAAGGCAGCACCCTGACTTGCACCAGTCGAAGAGAAGACCTGTCCTAAGTTATAGAATCCCACCCAGTCAAACAGTTTGGTCGGTGAGATATGGAAGTAGTCATAATTGGTAAAGGCAATGACAATCATCATGACAATCGGAATGATGGTAAAGATCGTCAATCCGCCAATTGGAATCAATAACAGAGTCTTATCATAAGACTTATCCAGAACGTTTTTCAGCGTCTGTTTGTCACTGGCATATCTACCGATATAGTTTCTTTCCTGAAGATTGAAGGAATCTCTGACCTGGTTATACCATAAGAAGATCAAGATGCCGATAAAGACAAAGGCAAGAATGGAATTTAGTAAGATAATAAAGGAATTATCAAAATAGGCTGGTTGCTGAATATCAAGTCCATCCTTATCATAGACAGTAAATAAAATACTAGAAAGACTTCCTAATGTAGGAAGGGAGCGAAGCGCTCCTGCACCAGTGGTGATCATGAAGAAGATGAAGAATGCCTCATAAAGGAAATATAAGGCACCACGAATCACCTGATGACGCATCACCAGACCAAATCCCATCAAAATAAAAGATAGTCTTGTCTTATAATCGCCTCTGATAAAAGCGCGGGCGATCAAACGGAACATATTGCTGATCGCTAAACCTTTTTTTCTCGCTTGGATCGGTACATCATGAATTCTCTTATTGGCTTTCTTAGGAATGCCAGTAAAGAAATGAGAAATCTTATACCCGATGCGACCAAGTTTACTTAACGAGAGATATTCAAGGTTATTGGTAATTGTTTCTTGAGCCATATCTCCTCCTTTTTTTCATAAATAACGTATAAATTGTGGTGGGGAAAAATCCCCACCACAATACTTAGACTAGTGGATTAAAGGGTCTGGACAGCAGTGTTATAGCTGTTGGCATAACCCTGGATTTCTTCATCCGTGGCGGTTGGGTTGGCTAAAAGGGAAGCATATGGGTTGCTGGTTTCATCCCAGACATGACCTGGAACGATGGTCTGAGCAACAGCGAAAGCGGACTGATCGGCTAAAGCTTTGACATGTGGAGTTTCCTGAACCTTAGTCATAGCCTTGACTTCAGCGTTGGTTGGAACGATGGTAAGATCATCGAATCTCTTTTCCTGGACATCCTTGCTGATGAGGAAGTTGGCTAACTTATGTAAGTCAGATAACTTTTCAGTAGTGGTACCAGTTCTGGATGGGTTGACACCATATAACTTGTAGCCTAAGAAGGAACCGAGGTTGACGGTTTCACTGCCGACAGTGACAGTTGGAAGCTTGCAGCAACCATAATCATCACCTAAGGCTTCTTTGTAGTTGGAAGCATTCCAACCACCATCGACACAAGCGCCTAAACCATTGGCGACAGTTGGAGCCTTCTGGCCTTCCTTGGTGGTATCGATACCAGTGTTGTTGATGATATCCTTCATGGCTTTGATGGCCTTGACACCCTTTTCGGTGTTGAAGTCAGCAGTGATGGCTTCAATAGACTTGGCATCAGCGCTTAATTCAACGTTGTATCTGGCACCAAAGG
>OMRU01000070.1 GCA_900313465.1 uncultured Clostridia bacterium | reverse complement strand
TTCAAGAGATTCTGTAATTCTTCTGGAGAATAGGATTCATCCCATCCTGGAAGATGAAGATTCTTTGGATCGACCTTAGCAAAATCATCAGCGCTATAAGATAAGGAGTTGGAGAAGTCTGGATTTTCATGGTGCATGTTGGTTCTCAACCAGTCACAGACAGGCATGAAGTTATAGCAGACACATTTGACACCGACTTCACCGCATAAAGCGAGATTCTTTCTGAAGGCAGCAATATGTTCATCTCTCTTTGGTGAACCCATCTTGATGTCTTCACTGACAGGGATGGACTCGATGACTTCCATGGTCAGGCCATGTTTTTCAGCTTCGGCTTTGAGTTTGAGCAAACTCTCTTTGTCCCAGATCTCACCTGGCTTCTTGTCATAGACAGAAGTGACAACAGAATACATGTTAGGAATCTGTTTGAGATAGGTTAACGGTATAGAATCATTTAAACCGTACCAACGAAATGATAATTTCATATTGCGTTTTCTCCTTGCAACGAAAATATTCTAGTCGAGGTTGTATTATGCTTCAATTGCAAATTTAAACATAATACTTTGCAATTTCTCACTATCGAGGTATAATAGATGTATGTTCACATTCACATATAAAAACGTAGATTTTGCCCACAAAATGGATTATGCCTCAGCCCCCAATGATGAATATGGCAAACATATGCATCCTTTCTTGGAAATTCTTTTCTTTGTCAGCGGTGATGCGGAATACACCGTAGAAAGTGAAAAAAGAAAGTTAAGAAACGGCGATTGTGTGTTGATTCAACCGGGTAAGTTCCATTTTGCAGAGGTCAATCATTCTATTCTTTACGAACGTTATGTCTTGAAGTTTCCTGAGATGCTTGTTCCTGAGCATGTCAAAAAAACTCTTTATTCCCGTTCTCCTTTTTATCGTCTGACACAAGAGGAGATTGCTCTTTTCCGTTCTTTGGATAATTATTATTCCACCATGAACGATGATGATATGTACATCATCTGCGTGGGAAAATTATGGGAATTATTTGCTCTTTTAAATAATAATAAGGAAAAAGTGAATAATTCTGATAATCCTTCTGTTGTTTCTAAGATCATTCATTATATTGAACAGCATCTAGAAGATAACCTGTCTCTTTCTAAGATGAGTCAGGAACTTTCCTATTCTGAATCTTATATTTCCAACTCCTTTAAAAAGGAAATGCACATCCCGATCATGAAGTATATCCGCTCTAAGAAAATCATTCATGCTCACTCTTTAATCCAGAACGGAGAGAAACCTCAGGATGTTTGTGAAAAACTGAATTTCAACGATTATTCGACTTTTTATCGCCAATATCTGAAGGTTATTGGTGTTTCCCCTTCTTTGGATAAATAGTAAGAATTGCAAATAATATTGTCGTTTATTTGCAATTGTGGTTTGCTTTTTGTTTGCTTAAACTATTTAAGATTAAGTAAGGAAACCCCTTTCTTACAGGAGGATCTATGAGAAACATTGTTAACATCAATGGTAACTGGAAGTTTGTCAAGGAAGATGTAGGCTTCGAACAGGCAATCAAGGAGAAGGGTGAAGTAATCAACCTTCCTCACACTTGGAACGCTGTCGATGGTCAGGATGGCGGTGGAGATTACTACCGCGGTAACTGTTTCTACGTCAAGGAATTCAATCGTCCCGAGATGAAGGAGGATGATGAAGTCTATCTTGAATTCAATGCGGTAAACTCCGAGTCTGAAGTTGTCTTAAATGGTAGTCGTCTAGGTATTCATGAAGGCGGCTATTCTCGTTTCCGCTTCAATATCACTCCATATCTTAAAGACAAGAACGTCTTGGTCGTCATGGCTTCTAACAGAGTCAATCCAAGAGTCTATCCACAAAGAGCGGACTTCACCTTCTATGGTGGTATCTATAGAGACGTCAATTTGATCGTTGTCGGTAAGAATCATTTCGATTTAGATTATTTTGGTTCCCGTGGCTTCATGGCTGATCCACTTGTCGATGGTAAGGATGGTAAATGTGTCATCCGCGGTTTTATCACTGGCAATGGAACAATCAAGACTAGAATTGAAGATGCCCAAGGTAATATCGTTGCCTCTGGTAAGGATAGTGAAGAACTTTTAGTCAAGGATGTCCATCTTTGGGATGGTGTCAAAGATCCATATTTATATAAGGCTTTTGCTACCTTGGTTGATGAAAATGATGTTGTCTTAGATGAAGTCTCCTCTTATATCGGCTTTAGATTCTTCTCTGTCGATGCCAAGAAAGGCTTCTTCTTAAACGGCAAGTCTTATCCACTTCGCGGTGTTTCCAAACACCAGGATAGATGGGCTAAGGGCAATGCTGTTTCCAGAGCTGACTTAGAAGAAGATATGGAAATCATCAAAGAATGTGGTGCCAATACCATCCGTCTTGCTCACTATCAGCACGATGATTATTTCTATGAACTCTGCGACAAGGCCGGTATGGTCGTCTGGGCAGAAATCCCCTATATCTCCAAGCATGAAGATGTCGGTGATGAAAACACCGTCTCTCAGATGAAGGAACTCGTCTATCAGACTTATAACAACCCAAGTATCATCGTTCGTGGTTTATCTAACGAAATCACCATGATGAAGGCCGGTAAGGATAGATTAGAAAATCATAAGAGACTAGAAGCCTTAGTCAAGAAGATCGATCCACATAGACTAACGGTCACCGCTGGTTTTGCTGCTATTGGTGATTTCAACAAACTCAACTTCTTAACTGATGTCTTCTCCTTCAACTTCTATTTCGGTTGGTATGTCCCAACGACCATTCTCAACTATGTCAGATTCACCTTCTTCCATCTCATGCACAGAAAGACTCCAGTCGGTCTTTCCGAATATGGTGCGGAAGCCATGCCAAATCTCCACTCTGAACATCCAAAGAGATTTGATAACACGGAAGAATATGCTGGCGTCTATCATGAGAAGATGCTTAAGTTCTTCGATCGATATCAGTATTTATGGGCTACCCATGTCTGGAACATGTTCGACTTTGGTAGCGATGGCAGAAACCAGGGCGGCGATCCAGGTAAGAACCACAAAGGTTTAGTCACCTTCGATCGTAAGCTCAAGAAGGATTGTTTCTATGCCTATAAGGCTTGGTGGACTACTTCTCCATTTGTCCATCTCTGCGGTACTCGTTTCATCAACAGAACTGGTAAGAAGACCCTCATCAAGGCTTATTCTAACCAGAAGGAAGTCTCCTTCTATCTCAATGACAAACTCTTCAAGACTATCAAGGCTAACAAGGTCTTCACCTGTAAGATGCCACTTAGTGATGGTATGAAGGTTGAAGTCAGATGTGGTGATATGAAGGAAAGTATGATTCTTCACAAGGTCGAAAAGAAGGATCCAGCCTATATCTTACCTAAGGGTGGCAATTCCTATTCTTGGGAAAAGAAGAAAGCCGGTGCCGATGTTGGCGCTAAGGCTGAGCAGGAGAAGAAAAACTAAAAAGTTCACAATGAAAGCCTCCTGTTAAGGAGGTTTTCGTTTTCTCAGCCCAAAGTTGATGACAAAAAGTAAAGGACGTTAAAAGTCTCTTTACATAGTAAACAAAAAGGAATATACTTTAATCAGCTTAACTTGTATACAAGTTCAATCACAGACTATCATGTTTCTTTCACGAAGTCGATTTGTATCGAGAAAGTTGATTCATGTGAAAAGAGGTTAAAAATATGAATTCAAACGAAATTATTCAAGCTATTGTCGATTCTGGTGTCTTAGCCGTCATCAGAGCCAACTCTGTTGATGATGCTGTCAAGATGGCTACCTATGCCGCCAAGGGTGGTATCAAAGGCTTAGAAATCACCTTCACCGTTCCCGATGCTGATAAGGTTATCGAAACCTTAGTCAAACAAGGCGTCGATGCTGTTGTCGGTGCTGGTACCGTCTTAAACGTTGAAACTGCCAAGCTCGCCTACTCCAAGGGTGCTAAGTTCATCGTTTCTCCATGCTTCGATGATGGTGTCAACGATTTCTGCAAGGAAGTCGATATTCCATACTTCGCTGGTTGCTTCACTCCAACCGAAATCTACAACGCCATGAAGAAGGGCGTCAAGGTTGTCAAAGTCTTCCCAGGCTCTGTCTGCAAGCCATCCTACTTCAAGGATGTCCATGGCCCATTCCCATATGCTAAGCTTCTTCCTTCCGGTGGTGTCTCCCTTGAGAACATCAACGACTGGATCAAGAATGGTGCTGTCGCTGTCTCTGCCGGTTCTTCCTTAACTGCTCCAGCCAAGACTGGTGATTTTGAAAAGATCATCGAAAATGCCAGAGAATTCGTTGAAGAAGTCAAGAAGGCTCGCGCTCAGTATTGCAAGTAATTAAATCGTTTAAAATCAAAGGAAAATATATAAACATGTCTCAGAGAGTTATTACTTTTGGCGAAGTCATGCTTCGTCTTGCCCCAATGGGTTATCTTCGTTTTACTCAGTCCGATACCTATGAAGCCACTTTCGGTGGTGCTGAAGCCAACGTTGCTGTCTCTTTAGCCAACTATGGTATCGATGCTGCTTTCGTCACTAAGCTTCCAGCTCACGAAATCGGTCAGGCTGCTATCAACTCCTTAAGAAAGTTCGGTGTTGATACTTCTCTTGTCGTCCGTGGTGGTGACAAGGTCGGTATCTATTATTGTGAAAAGGGTGCTTCCCAGCGTCCAAGTAAGGTCATCTATGACAGAGCTCACTCCGCTATTGCTGAAGCTAAGCCAGCTGACTTCGATTGGGAAAAGATCTTCGCTGGTGCCACCTGGTTCCACGTCACTGGTATCACTCCAGCCCTTTCTCCAGAAGCTGCTGAAATCACCATTGAAGCTGTCAAGGCCGCTAAGAAGTTAGGTTTGACTGTTTCTACCGACTTGAACTTCCGTAAGAAGTTATGGTCCAAGGAAACTGCTCAGAAGGTCATGACTGAAGTCTGCAAGTATGTCGATGTCTGCATCGCCAACGAAGAAGACGCTTCTGATGTCTTCGGCATCCAGGCTACTGATACGGATATCAACACTGGTAAGTTATCTGCCAAGGGTTATGAAGATGTCTGCGCTCAGTTAGTCAACAAGTTCAACT
>OMRU01000071.1 GCA_900313465.1 uncultured Clostridia bacterium | reverse complement strand
TTGATGGCATAGAATGGATCATCACCTTCCTCGAATTCCTTTGGATATTCCTTGGTGATATAGGTGACAGGAGACTGGCGGTAATTGAACCACTTGTGCTCGGCAATTCTTGTCCATGGGACTTCTCTTTCGGTATAGTTGATAACAGCGTTACCCTGATAGTTCTCCATCTCTAGTCTCTCGGTTTCAAAACGAAGGGTTCTATACTGAAGATGGCCGAGCTGGAAAGCGAAATACTTATCGATTTCACCAGTGTAGATGACACGTTTTGCCATCTTTCTATATTCATCCTTGTTATCGAGATAGTCGACACCTAACTTGACTTCGACACCTTCAAGCATTCTTTCAATGACGGCGGTATAGCCATCGACTGGGATACCCTGATAACGATCATTGAAATAGTTGTTGTTGTAATTGAAACGGACAGGAAGACGCTTGATGATGGAAGCAGGAAGATTTTTGCAGTCTCTTCCCCACTGCTTTTCGGTATAGCCTTTGACCAAGGCTTCAAAGACGTCTCTGCCGACTAATGAGATAGCCTGTTCTTCAAGGTTGGCAGGTTCTTTTCCTTCCATTTCCTTCTTCTGTTCTTCGATTTTAGCCATGGCTTCAGCAGGAGTGACCACACCCCATAAGGCGTTGAAGGTATTCATGTTGAATGGCATGTGATAGAGTTTACCCTTGTATAAGGCAAGAGGCTCGTTGACGAAGTTGTTCATCTCCGTGAACTGGCAAAAATAGTCCCAGACATCCTTATAGGAAGTATGGAAGATGTGTGGGCCATAAAGATGAACATCAATGTTATCTTTTCTTTCACTTCTGATCGCACCGGCAACGCAATCCTTCTTATCGATGACAAGAACCTTCAAGCCTTTCTTGTGGGCAAGGTTAGCAAAGGTTGCGCCAAAAAGACCGGCACCGACAATTAAATAATCGTACATGATTTTTTTCTCCTTAGAACGAACTAATTTATTATAAGCCTTTTAAACCAAAGAAAAAAGCCCATAAAATGGGCTTACATGACATCGTTATAGGCAATGGCGTGGCCGAGATAGATTTCATCAGAGACCATATTATCCATTTGCAAAGTAAACTCTCTGACGTTGGAAAGAAGCGTTTCATTATCTTTGCTAGAGATAGATTCGAATTTTGCCAAAGTGGCAGGAATATGTGGCCTTGTAGATTTGAAATACAAATAGAGGTGAACCTGGATATAGTGGGTGTCTTCAAAGTTGGCTAAGGCTCCATAGCCATCTTCATCGGCTTCATCATTGAGCAACCACTGGATACGGAAATCGACGACCAATGAGCCGGTGAATTTATCTTCATCGAGGATGGAATTGGTCTTGTCAAACATAAATACCGTCAAAGTGGGATACTTGGAAGTGATGAAAGGATCATGATAGATGGTCAAAAGGAAATGATCGATGACATCCTTATATTTATGGTATCGGGAAAGTTCGCTGCGCAAAACTTTCACTTGTTCCTGGGGATTTGTATTCATAGATTAAAGCAATCCTTTTTCCATCAATAACGGTCTTAATTCATCAGACTTGGCATAGTCCTTGTTTTCTCTTGCCGTGTTGAAATCAGCAATGAGTTTTCTTGCTTCATCATCGATAACAGGAAGAGTAAACTTCAGACCGAGGATATCGAATAATACGCTGATGGTGCTGAATAAATCAGCTAAGCGAGACATATCAGCATCTTTCTTGATGGAAAGAGAGTTGATTTCCTTGACTTCTCTATCGATAACGGATAAAGCGTTGGCGACATTGAGGTCGTTAGCAAGAGCGTTCATATATTCTTCATAGTCGGCATCGATACGCTTGCCAGCGGGAATATTGCTTAACTGCAAGGTGACACTGGCTCTCTTAAGACAAGATTCATACTTGTTTGCTAACTTGTCCATGGCGGTGAGATTTTCTTCGGTGTAGTTGACGGGAGCGCGATAATGGGTGGTCTGGAAGAAGAGACGGATGGCATTACCGGAATGTCTTTGTAAGACATCCTTAGCTAAGATAGAGTTACCAAGAGACTTGGACATCTTTACGCCATCGGTAAGAAGAAAGCCACAGTGCATCCAGTAGTTGGCAAGCTGAGTGTGATTGTGGGCTTCAGATTGAGCGATTTCATTTTCGTGATGTGGGAACTTCAAATCAAATCCGCCACCATGAATATCGATCAAAGGTTTCTTGAAGACATTGTTGACCATGACGACACATTCGGTGTGCCAGCCTGGTCTACCTCTACCGACAGAGGTATCAAACTTGATGCCATCATCATCGGTGAGTTTCCATAAAGCGAAGTCCAAAGGATTCTTTTTGTTGGTGTTGACATCGATTCTTGCACCGGAGACTAAATCATCGATCTTCTGTTTGGATAAGGTACCATATTTTGGATCGCTATCCACGGAAAAATAGATATCATCTCCACCCTGGTAGGCAGTGCCGTTATCTTCTAAGTCCTTGATGAAGTCAGCCATCTTGTCGATGTATTCGCTGGCTTTTGGATGGTTGTACAAAGGAAGGACATTGAGTTTATTTAAGCATTCTTCATAAGCGTTGATATAGAACTCAGAGAGTTCTTTTTCACTCTTGTTTTCCACCTTGGCCTGTTTGATGATCTTATCATCGATATCGGTGTAGTTGGAGACACATTTGACATCAAAACCTTCGGCTTTCAAAAAACGGGTCAACAAATCAAAAGTGATGGTAGGACGGAAGTTACCTAAATGAACATAGTTATAGACGGTCGGACCACAATAGTAGATGTCGACTTCTTTTTCATCGATAGGTACAAATTCTCTTAACTTACCTTGGTAAGTATCATAAAGTTTAATCGTTCTCATAAGTAGACTCCTTATTGTTTCCGAGATTTTTCTCCATATTCTGCAATCGATATAAATTATAGTAGTTTCCTTTTAATTTGAGAAGTTCTTGATGATTGCCATGCTCAATAATTCTACCTTTGTTGACCACAAAGATGACATTGGCGTTCTTGATGGTGGAAAGTCGATGGGCGACGATGATCATCGTACCGATGCTTCTCATCTTCTCTAAGGAAGACTGGATGATATTTTCGGTCTCTGTATCGATGTTGGCTGTCGCTTCATCAAGTAAGACAAGAGAAGGATGATAGACGATGGTTCTAGCAAAAGAGATCAACTGTCTTTGACCAGCGGAGAAGTTTTCACCGCGTTCGGAGACTTTCGTCTCATAGCCGTTTGGAAGCTGCTTGATGAAGTGGTCTGCGCCGACATATTCACATGCGCTGATGATTTCTTCATCCTTGACTTCTTCATTTCCTAAAGAGACATTATCCTTGATGTTTCCCGAGAAGATGAAGACATCCTGTAACATCATACCGATGTTGCGTCTAAGACACTTCAGAGAATATTTCTGTAATGGAATATCATCGATTAAAATTTCACCGGAATTGATTTCATAGGTGCGAGAAATCAAAGAGATGATGGTGGATTTACCAGCACCGGTGGCGCCGACAAAGGCGGCTGTCTCACCTGGATTGATGACAAAGGAGATATCTTTTAAGACATAGTCTTCTTTCTCATAGGCGAAATAGACATGACGGAATTCAATCTTACCTTTGAAGGATGGGACATCAAGTAGTTCTTCAGGGTTGCTTTGGCTCTCTTCTTTTTCGTTTTCCACGACGATGATACGTTCGGCACTAGAGATGGTCTGCTGGAGCATGTTCATCAATTGGGTGATGGTCTGAATCGGCTGGAAGAACTGGGTGGAATACTGGAAGAGCATCTGGAAGATACCGATGGTGATAATCGTTCCATCGATATTTGGAATGATGGTGGCAAAAAGAATCAGGACACAAGATATCTGAAGCAGATACATGAAGGGATAATAGAAGGCAAATAAGTTCTGAGATTTGACAAAGGCGGTACGGATATTGTTGTTTTTCTCGTAGAATTCCTTTTGTTTCTTGTCTTCTCGGTTATAGGTCTTGGTGACCTTAACACCCTGGAAGGCTTCGCTTAAGAAGGAATTCATCTCCGAGACACATTTCTTTTCTGCACGGTAGAACTTACGGGATTGTCTGTTAAAGAAGAAAGATAGGACGAAGACAATCGGCATGTAGGATAAGAAGATAAAGCCATAGAAACCGGTAGAAGCAAAGGTGGTGACCATGATGATGGTAAGAGATAAGACGGCTCTTAAGACCTGAGGAGCGATGTCGCTAAAGAGCATGGAGATGTTCTGAGTATCATTGGTGATACGAGTGACATAGGAACCGATTTTGAGTTTTCTTAAGTCGGCAAGGGACAAGGATAAGACATGTTTGAAGAGATCATCTCTCATATCCTTGACGACTTTCTGACCAATCTTCTTAAGCGACAAGTTGACATAAAAGCCACCAACACCGGCAAAGACCCAAAGTCCAACATCCACAATGACCATGATAATCAAAGCATTGAAGGCTTCTTGTTTATCCATTACGCCACTACTAGCAGCCGTTAAATTATCGATCATGAAACGAACGATAAGAGGATCCATGTTGAAGGCAGCGTTGACAAAGACATCAAGAAGGATGATGGCAATAAACCATTTCATGTACGGTTTGATGTAGAACAAAAGACGTTTCAGGATAGAAGCATCCTTCAAGGAGTACTGTTTTAATTCAATTTCTTCGTTTTCCATAAAACTAGTTGACCTCCTTTTCTAATTTTTGCAATTCACATAGGTCATGATAAAGAGCACATGACTGATATAACTCATCATGCTTACCTTGACCGACAAGTTGACCGTTATCCAAAACTAAAATCAGATCACAAGTCTCAATCGCAGAGATGCGATGTGCGATGATAAAGGTCGTTAGTTTCTTTTCACGGGACTTGATGTTGCTTAGAATCGATTTTTCGGTATCAGCATCTACGGCACTTAAAGAATCATCCAAAATGAGCATGGAAGGATCTTTATAGATGGCTCTGGCAATAGAGACTCTTTGTCTTTGACCACCAGATAAGGTAGCACCTTTTTCACCGACTATCGTGTCATACTGGTTTACAAATTCCATGATGTCTTTA
>OMRU01000038.1 GCA_900313465.1 uncultured Clostridia bacterium | reverse complement strand
TTTTATTGATTTTTACAACAACTAAAAACGTATTCAATTATTACAATACAGTTTATCTGGAAGAGGTCGGAAGAGATCTCTCGGAACTTTCGGGAACGGATGTCTACATGATGGCCGAGGACTTCAACACCAAGGAAGAAGTCAAGGTCATGTTGGTTTCGCTTAAGGCTGGCGGTACAGGTCTTAACCTTGTCGGTGCGGATATTGTCATTCATCTTGATCCATGGTGGAACCTTGCTGCAGAAAATCAGGCCAGTGACAGAGCCCATCGTATCGGCCAGAAGAGAAGTGTGACTGTCATCAAGATGGTATGTAAGAACTCGATTGAAGAACGAGTCATCGAATTGCAGGAAAAGAAGAAAGAATTGACGTCAGTCATCTCTGAGGGTGATGAGGGCATCACTTCCATCAACACGGAAGACTTGCGTTTCTTATTGGAGTAATCATGGTAATCAAAGAATTCCATAATCTATGTGATGACGCTTTGAAGATTCGCCAGAAAGTGTTTGTTGAAGAACAGAAGTTCAAGGATGAATTTGATGAGATTGATCAGAGCTGTATCACCATTGTCGGGTATATCGATGATCAGCCAGTCGCCTGTTCCAGAGCCTTCTTTGATGAAGAAGAAAAGAAATATAAAGTAGGTCGTTTTGCTGTCTTGAAAGACTATCGAAAGAAGGGGCTTGGTCTAGAGATGCTCAAGGCGACTTGCCAGGTCATCAAAAAATTAGGTGGCAAGGAAGTCTGGCTTCATTCTCAGCTTCAGGCTGAAGGGTTTTACAAGAAAGCGGGCTTTTCTTCCGTTGGTGAAATCGGGTATGAGGAGTATTGTCCTCATATCTGGATGGTTAAAAAGATTTGATTTCTTGACGAAATCAGAAAAATCGCTCAAAATCCTTAAGATATAAATATCTTAACAATTTACTTACAAAATTTTTCGAGTATAATACTACAAGTCATAATAAAGGAGATTTAGTAAATGGCTATTATTGTTAATGTTCATGGTCGTGAAGTCCTTGATTCTCGCGGTAACCCAACTGTTGAAGTTGAAGTTCTCTTAGACGATGGAACCAAGGCTAGAGCTATCGTCCCATCCGGTGCTTCCACTGGTGAAAGCGAAGCTTTAGAGCTCAGAGACGGCGACAAGTCCCGTTTCGGTGGCAAGGGTGTCTTAAAGGCTGTCGAAAATGTCAACACCAAGTTGGCTCCAGCCGTCATCGGTCTTGATGCTTATAACCAGGTTTTAGTTGATGAAACCATGCTCAAGTTAGATGGCACTCCATTCAAGAAGAACTTAGGTGCTAACGCTATCTTAGGTGTCTCTCTTGCTGTTGCCAGAGCTGCTGCTGAATCCTTAGACATGCCATTATATAAATATATCGGCGGTACCAATGCTAAGGTCTTACCAACCCCATGCATGAACGTCATCAACGGTGGTGCTCACGCTCAGTCCACTGTCGACTTCCAGGAATTCTTCATCATCCCAGCTGGTTTCGAAACCTTCCACGAAGCTTTAAGAGCTGGTGTTGAAACCTTCCACGCCTTACAGAAGGTCGTCAAGTCCCACGGTTATGAAACTGGTGTTGGCGATGAAGGTGGTTTCGCCCCATCCTGCGCCAAGGGTAACGAAGAACCTTTAGCTTTAATCGCTGAAGCTGTCAAGAATGCTGGTTATGAATTAGGCAAGCAGATCTTCTTAGGTATGGATGTTGCTTCCTCTGAATTCTATGATAAGGAAACTGGTCTCTACACCTTAGCCAAGTCCGGCGAAGGCACCAAGACCACTGATGAAATGATCGCCTTCTTAGAGAAGTTGGTCACTGATTATCCATCCATCATCACCATCGAAGATGGTCTTGCTGAATCCGATTGGGCTGGCTGGGCCAAGTTAACCGAAAGACTCGGTGGCAAGATCCAGTTAGTCGGCGACGATCTCTTCGTTACCAACAAGGACTTCGTCAAGAAGGGTATCACTTCTGATGTTGCCAACTCTGTCCTTATCAAGGTCAACCAGATCGGTACCTTAACCGAAACCTTAGACACCATCAGATTAGCTCAGACCAATGGTTATACCTGCATGGTTTCCCACAGATCCGGTGAAACCGAAGATACCACCATCGCTGACTTAGCTGTCGCTGTCAACGCTGGCCAGATCAAGACTGGTTCTGCTTCCAGAACCGATCGTATGGCTAAGTACAACCAGTTATTAAGAATCGAAGAAGAACTCGGTTCCAACGCTCAGTACTTAGGCTTAAAGGCCTTCAAGAATCGCGAATTCTAATCGTCTGAACAAAGCAATAAAAATGGTCGCTCACAATTGTGGGCGACCATTTTATGATTGCTTTTCTTTTTGAATCACGGCGAGATGAATGTCGTTTAGGACTTTCTCTAGTTCGCCTCTGATCTCATGTTCCCAATAGCGAAGGACTATGTATCCTAAGGAGACGAGTTCTTCGTTGACTTTGTTATCTCTTCTGCGATTGGTTTCTATCTTATTGGACCAGAATTCTTTATTCTTCTTGAGGTTAGATTCTATTTTCGTCAAATCATAACCGTGGAAGAAATCGCCATCACAGAAAATGGCAATCTTATATTTTCTTAAGACGATATCCGGGCTTCCCGGCAAAGTCTTGACGTTACATAAATAGCGATAGCCTTCCTGATATAAGGTGTGGCGAAGGAAAAGTTCAATGCTGGTATCTTTTCCCTTGATGTTGGCTACGTTATGCTTCTTATTTGAGTCCATGTTTCTTTCTTACGGCAAGATTAGCATCCCTAAGAGTGTTCTTATCGGTATCGTAAGTCAACAAGTCTAAAGCTTCATCATAGGGTTTCCATTCCATGGAAGTCACTTCTTCTAACTGCGGTTTGAGATCAAAAGTCTTAGGAGTAGCAAGATAGAACGTGACATCCTTGATGACACCCGGTTTAGGAGAATAGGAAATCAAGTGAGCAAAACTCATATCGACATCGACGTCCAAATTGGTCTCTTCTTTGATTTCTCTTAAGGTGCACTGTAATGGTGTTTCACCTTCTTCGATATGACCCTTTGGAAGAGAGGTGTGACCAAGATGCATATGTTCAATCAGATAAAGAGGAATCCCATCTTTGATTTGGTAGACGACGGCTCCATAGCTATATTCTTTTTTCATAATTCTGAAAACCTCCTTATAGATTATTATAGTGCGAAAATGAAATGAAAAAAACTCCGTCGGTCATTTGACCAAACGGAGAGAGCAAAAGGAATTTTTATGTTGGAATTTATTAACAATTTTAGGTGCAAATTAACACTGCGTGTTTCATTCGCATAATCAAAATTATACACTATAATTTTTGCAAGTCAACAGATTTGCGAAAATTTTTCGAGCGGAAAATAAGTGAGATTTTTCTATTTTTTCAAAAATCAGTTGCAAAAATGCAAAATTTTGATTGAGTAAGCCTTGATTGTGTTGAGAAAAGTTATTAGATAACTGTATAAAAACTATTAGCCAAATATGTAAAAATCTACATAAAACTGAAAATTTAAGATACTCTCATGTACTTTTGATCCTCATTGTAGTTGGAAAAGTACGAATCGTGAACGCTTACTTCATCAGGTCGATTGGATTGTTGATATACACTTAAGGTCATTAGGACAAAAGTGAGTATTGCAATGTTATAGATGGTATTGCTAATTAATCCGATGACTTCTACCGATAATAAGAAGAGGAAGATAATACCTTTTTCTTTGGCTTCTTTCTTCAGAACCATGAAGTACTGGATGACTTCAAAGGCGACATAGGAAACAATACCAAGACTGCCACCAAGCTGTAAGGTGGTAATGATGGTATTAGAAGATAAGCTGATGGTTCCCCCTTCATTGACAAAGGCGCTGATGGAAGAACCGACCACGGGATTATCTAAGAAATACTGAATCGGCTCACTGAAATGTTTGATGGATTCTTCACTGAAGAGATTTAATCTCATGATGGCGGTAAGAATACGTTTGTTGAAGTTGACATTCAAGGCCATAAGAAGACCAAAGGTCAAACCGATAATCAGGATGACAGCAAGAGTGTAGTAAGGTGCAACCTTACCAAAATTCTTCAAAGTCAGAATCACCATCGGGACAGAGAAGAAGAGGATGGCAAGTAAGCCTGAGTCAGTTGAGAGCATGATGATACCAAATAAGACTAACAGTTCTGGTATGATCCAATAGATTTTCTTGTCGCTGATCAAAATGGAGAAGAAGGGAAGACTAAGAATTAAGAAGGTGGAGACAGTCTCTCTTGTATAAGACCAACCCAAGGTGAAGGAATCGTCTGCAAAATGGAGACCGAAGTTGGAAAAGAGTTTCACGATGACTTCTAAGGCGACAACGGTACCAAAGATGGCTGCTGTCAAAGCGTAATAAGGCATCGTCTCTGCTTTGCCGAGAATAGAATTCATCATAATATAGGCGGAAAGAATGATGAAGAAGGTAATCAGATATAGAATGCCTGTGCTTTCAGCAACTCCATGGCTGATGACATAGACAAGATAAGAGACAAGGAAGACTAAGAATAAGGAGAGAAGGACAAAGAAGATAGAGCCGGTGATCATCTGCGGTTTATGGATGATGACATAGATGAAGTTAGAAATGCCATAGAAGATGAGTGAGACAATCAGGTATGCTGGAATACCTCCGCTGAAATGGATATCTTCACTGACTACGACCAGATTATAGAAAGCTAACGGCAGATAAGATCTTCCATCATCGGCTAAAAGCGGAGCAAAAACCAATATCATATAAAGAGGAACAAAAAGCCATGCCCACCCTCCTGGCATGATCCAAGTCAAAAAGGCTAATAGACCAATGGTCATAGGGAAGAACATGGAGTTGAGATAGATTTTGATGTTGTCACGCAATGTATGTATCTGCATAAGATTATTATAAACAAACGATTTGGCAAAGAAAATGAAATCAGGTCTAATTCCCTTTGGGATTAATCATAAAATGATTAATGAATGTGCTACAATATCTCTATATTTTTAAAACACCACAGAAAGCTGTAAAAAGAATGTCCTTACAAATGAAACTCACGAACAGATTGGAACAGTTCAGCACCTGGTTTAGTAAAACTTTTCTCCATCCTAATGATGTCATCAAAACCGTCTATCTGCTGATCCTTGTTTCGATTGGTTGCTATGGCTACACCTGGATTAATCATGGATTCACTGTCCCACTCAGTGGTGACTATACCCTTCAGGAAATGACGTTCATCTATAACGGATATGATGATTGGCATACCTTTTTCCGCACGGGTTCCTTCCCTACTTGGGATAGAAGCGTCTTTTTAGGTATTGATAATATCGGTGGTAATTCCTTCTATTATCTTTTTGATCCGTTCTTCTTGATTCTGCTACCTTTCCCAAGAGACTGGCTTCTTGTCCTTCAGGGTCTAAGCTTTATCCCGAAGATGGTGTTAGCCGGTATGTTCTTCTACTGGTATCTTGGCTCGTTTGAGTTTTCTGCTAAGACAAGAAGAATTGGTGCTCTTGCATTTGGTTTTAGCGCTTATTCCTTCTCTTATTTATGGTTCCACTTTATTGATAGTGTCGCTTTCTTGCCATTAGTTCTTCTTGGCGTAGAACGTCTGATCAAGAATCGTGATCCAAGAATCTTCCTTATTGGCTTCTTGTTGAATGCCATGACATCCTATTTCTTCTTTGTCGTCTTTATGATCGGCGCATTCTTATATGCGATATTCCGTTTCTTCCAGACGGTTAAAGAGAGAAAAGTAGGGGAGAGTTTTGCCGTTATCGGTGTTGGCTTTGTCAGCTTTGTCGTAGCCATTCTTTTAGGTAGTTTTACTCTTCTTCCCGGTATGGCGACAGCCACCAGTATGCCTCGTGTATCTTCTTCTACTTATTTATCGAATATTCTTGAAGCGGAAGGATTACAGGCAAAACTGGATGCCATTTTCAATTATGGGTCTAATCCTCATAGTCAGGTCACTCCACTTTTAAACTTCCTTTTCTTATATGATGACTGTTATTCCTCTAACCTGTTAAATGTCTACTGGTATGATAACTTTGCTGCTGGTCTATATGCGACCACTCCGATGTTATTGATGTTCTTTGTCTCCTTTATCGATTCGATTCGCAATCGGAAATGGTCTCATATCATCGCTCTAGCTGGTGTCTTATTCTTAGTCTTCACTCCTGTTGGTTTCTATCTCTTCTCTGGTTTCACTGTCGGTTATGCGAGATATTTCATCATTCCAATTGCCTGGATGATTGTGCTTGATTGTCAGGCAATAGAAAGAAGAAGAGAGATTCCCAGAAATTATCTTGATTTAAGTTATGTCATCACGCTGGCTTTGATGATCCTTTCCTGCTTCTTGATGATCTATGAATATCAGTTGGAACCAAGCCATTTCCCGGAATCCACTAATTGGGATTTAAAGATGGTGTTGATTCCTGCCTCCATTGGATGGGTGACACTTTGTTACTTTGTTATGCGCCCATTGTTCCACAAGAAGAAATTCTCCAAAGCCATCTTCCTTCTTTCCTCTATCGACATCATCGTCATGGCCAATCTGACCATCACCTTCCATGGCTTATCCTCAGCCAGCCACAATCCAGATATCTCCGAAGAAAGCAAGATTGTTCAGATGCTCAAACAAGATGAAAACAATGAAGACTTCTATCGTATCTTCAACCCGACTGCCAATCGTGGAAACATCAACATCTCCATGCGTGAAGGCTATTCCGGTTTAGGTGCCTTCCATTCTGTCTATGCCTATGAAGCACAAAACTTCATCGATCGCAGCAGAATTCCTTACACCTATCACAACTGGTCTATGGGTATTCATAACCGCCGTTATAACTTAGAGACCTTCTTAGGAACTAAATATTATCTTGTCGATAGAGTTGATCCTAATTATATCTATCATAGAGATCAATACTCGCATCTTGCTACACCTGCTGCCTATCCTTATTATCAGGATGGCAAATATACCTGGGTTAGCGATTATGATATTCCTTATGGATATAAGAATGTAGTCGACCTGACTCAATCAGAACGTGACTCTCTTGGTGTTGAGTATTCTGATAAGCTCATCAATTATCTGAAATCGGATGACTGCACCAAGGCGTTATATGTCAATCTCGACTTTGTCGACT
>OMRU01000072.1 GCA_900313465.1 uncultured Clostridia bacterium | reverse complement strand
ATTTCAGAGTTCAGGTCCGTTTATATGTTGAAGGTGAAGATTCTACTTGTTTGAACTCTATCTTTGCAAATAAAAATGCTGATTGGAAATTTGATATCGGTTTTGCTGTCAATGCTGCACAAGTGTCTGCTTTAACTATTTCTCAGATTACTGCATAATTTTAAATAATTGAGGGGCTTTAAGCCCCTCTTTTCTTTTGATTTTCACTGATTTTATCTAAAAACAATTTTTTTGACATCTTTAACTACTAATAATTGACTATTTGTCAAATGTATGATAAACTCTTGAATATAAATCACGGGATTTTTTAAATGAAAAACAAAAAACCACTTTGGATTACACTTATCGCACTGGATGTCGCTATAACTATTGCTTTATTAGTTATCAGTATCATTATGCTTTCTCAGACGGTTGGTAAAACGGCCGCTGAGATCAGAGCGGCTACAGGTTTTATCGGTTATTTACAGAACCATACAACCTTCTACTTCTTGCTGTTTGTCTTGCCTTTATTTATCTTATTGGCAGCTAACATCATCTTCTTAGTCATCTATGTTCGTAAAACTACCAAAGCGGAACCTGTGAAGATGGATGAACTTACTGAAGAACAGAAAGCGGAACTTAGAAAACAGATCCTTGCTGATCTTCAGAAACAAAAGACTTCTGAAACAGTCGAAAATCCTACGAATCAAGAATAAATAGCGGGCTAAAAAGCCCGCTTTTATCGTTCTTTATGTCATTTTTAGACAAGTGTCAAATGGATATTTACATTTGTTTATTAAATCTATTGAAAAACGGACCTGACTTTGATAAATTAATTGCGTAAAAAGCAAACCAAGAGTAATCTTGGGACGCAAAACTATAGGGTCTTACATAAAATAGATAGCCAGTTGCCAAAGAGAAAATCATTCTTGTTAGTGATTGGACAATAGGCACTGGCTTTTATGGTTAATCTCAAGGGACATTCGGGACGATTTGATCTATATTACTTCTACCTGGTAGTTTGCTTGTTCTAGGACAAGTAAGCTTTATAATCTATTTACTTATGGTTGAGTTAAAGTACGTCAAAAGGCGCAAAATCAGAAAGCGTGCCGGTATCATAGCGCTTGTATCCTCTATGGGGCTTACAACGTTAGGTATCGTAGCTTTCTTAGGGCGCAATGTAGGAACCTTCACCGTTGCTTTAAGTTCTCAGGAAGTTGAACTTTCTTTAAGTAGAGAATATCCTCTCAAAGAGAGGACGACTTTCTTATACATCGATTATGTTCCAACGTTTGAACAGTACACCTATGACAACCTTATGGGTACTAGTCTTGGCGATGCTGTGTTGGACAATGATGCCTATGACTATGACATGGATGGCGCTGCCAACTATGATGGCAGCACGAATCAGATGACATCTCTGAACTTCTTCAAGTATACGTTCTACGTTACCAATGTCGGCGTGGTCAACGCCGGCTATCGAATCAAGTTCAATCTGATGGATGACACTGTCTCCACTGATGGCACCAATCGTTTCTTATCTGACACCTTGCGTGTCATGATCTACGAGAATGATGCCGAATCAGATGAACATGAAAAGAAAATCTATGCCAAAGCTCCAGAAGGCGGTCGTAAGGACTTAGATGGCTCAACGGTGGCTAAGGAATATGTATCGACAGCAGCCGATGATGTCTCAAAACGTAAGCCATGGTATGGCTTTGCTGAAGACTTTGAAGATTACAAAGACGGAAGCGGAGGCACATTTGCCACTTTGACTGTAGATAACCTTGTTGTAGATAGATCTATTCGTTACACCATGGTAGCCTGGCTTGAGGGCGAAGATCTTTCTGATCTTTCCAGTCATGCTCCAGAAGGTGCAACCATAAAATTAGGAGTTCAAGTAAATGCCTATGAAAATAAACTGTAAAAAATTGATGACAAGCGCGATGCTTACACTGATCGGTGCTTCCATGGTCGGTTCTGTTGCTGGTACCGTCGCTTGGTATCAGTATTCCACCAGAGCTAGCGCCGCTTATGTTGGCACTTCCACAAAATGTAGTGAAAAGCTTCAGGTTGTGGTCGGCACTAAAGATGAAGCTGAAACTAAAGCTGATGAGGATTGGAAAACTGCGTTAAGCGATTCTGATATCCTTAAATACATCGCTAGTAAGGATGATCAGAGTTTAACTACTGCTGGTCAGGTTACTCCAGTTACTGCTGGTAACCAGAAAAAAGATGCTGCCTTAAATACCTTAAAGGCTCATCCAGTCTATAACTATCCTGAATATTCTGCTTGGCAGAATGCCACGGTGACCGACTATGTCACTTTCCCACTCACGTTCCGTGTTGTGGATGTTGATGGTGCTTCTACCACCTCTAAGTTAGCTCAGGATATGGATTTATATCTCCAGGATCTCTTGATCCAGGCCGATAAAAATAATCCAACCGCTAAGGGCGATATCTCTGATGCTATCAGAGTTCATTTTGCCACCACTGAAGACACTCCAAAGTATTGGCTTTTCTCCAACAAGGGTGAAGACATTGATACTTGTGGTTATTTAGATCTTGATGGTGATGGTAAAGATGATGAAGCTAGTACTAGACATACCAACTATTCTTTTGAAACCACCACTAAATTGACTTATGGTGATGCTGATTCAAAAGAAGAAGCCTATCAGCTTTCTGATGTCCATGCTACTGATACCAACGGTGCCTTAACTGGTGGTCAGGCTATTGGTACGATTGTCAAGAACACTACCTTGACGATCAATGTCACCATTTGGCTTGAAGGTTGGCAGAAATTTGGTACTAGTGGTAATGAATCATCTGCTATGTGGGATCCAGCTACCTATATCGGTGCTATGTTTGACGTTGGTATGACCTTTGCTGTCACTACCATCTAAGCAGGAATTTTAATCTTACTTTTTTAAAAAACAGATTTAATTTTTCATTTTACTAGCCTAAGCGTTACCTATGTTTTTGCGTGTAGGTAACGCAAGGCTTGGATTGTAGGAAAGAATCATATGAAATGGCGTTTGTTGACAGCTATGCTGTCTGTTACAACTGTCACCGCATTTGCTGGTG
The DNA here is from genome assembly GCA_900313465.1 of uncultured Clostridia bacterium. Classification (GTDB taxonomy): domain Bacteria; phylum Bacillota_I; class Bacilli_A; order RFN20; family CAG-288; genus Enterosoma. The sequence continues at coordinate 1,976 of OMRU01000072.1, read as the reverse complement.
CCATCTCTGGCACCTTGGCTTGGTATGAGTATTCAACCAGAGCCGCTCTTTCCTATGAAGGAACTTCTGTTTTTAACACTGAACAGTTACAGATTGGTCTCAAGACGAACTATGATGTAAAACTAGTCGACCGTCTTGTCTTTGAAAGTAACACGCATGGTACAAACACTTCCGACATTCAATCCTATATCCTGAAGGTTGATGAAACTAGCGCCTTTAGTGAAATCGTGGATGTGGATGAAAATAGTGATGGTGTTTTGGATACCACGTACTGGTTTGTTAGACCTGGTCAGGCCTTAAAGCCTGAAGTGATTGCTAACTATCTAGGCAAGACCAATTCCAACTATGATCCAATTCTTGGTTCGAATGTCTTATGTCCAGTCACGAGCAAAGCTCATCAACTAAATGATGAAATCACCACTCTATATAAGAATCCTTATGCTGGGGAGAACAACTTCCCTTTGGCTACCGGATATGAATATTCCAAAGTCAGTTTTGCTTTTCGTGTCTTATCCACCTCCAATAGTTCCTTCCTTCCAAACCAGGATGTCTGGCTAAAAGACGCCTATTGCAAAGCAAACAATGACACAAGTGATGCCATTCGTCTCTATATACAAGGGGATAGAAAGACCTCTACTGGTAGAGAAGAAACTCATACTCTGTTCAATCCAAGTTCGGATGAAGATTCTTTTGATGTGGTCGCTGGTCTTCTGGATTTAAATAAAGATGGCTATTATGACTACACCGGTTCTCTTTTTGATAAGAACAAGAGAACAGAACTCATCTATGGTATTGATAATCAGACGATTGATTCTTCCTTGCTTCATCGTTTTACTTCAAATGACTATGAGAATATCAACGCCTATGAATATAACAACATCAACCAGTATGAAGATATCGACGAAAACAGTGAATTCAATACGTTCTATGCTCGTCATGATATCGGAACCAATGGTTTTGTTGACTATACTGGCCTTGATTTACCAAAGGCCTATTATTCAGGAAAGAACAGCATCTATCCTATTGATGACCACGGCACGTTAAGTGGCGGTAAGATTTTAACCAGCACCTCAAATGACACTTTAGCCATTGCTAGTCTTGATATGACGATATTCCTTGAAGGTTGGAATCATTCCGTCATCGATCAGACCATCGGTTACTACTACAATCTTGGTTTAACCTTCCAAATCAACAGAGTTGAATAATTAGAATGAAACGCTCAAAATTACTTATTGGCTGCTATCTTTTATCGATTATCATGGCCACTGTATCGATCGGCGTTTCTGTTGCCTGGTACGCTTCGGCGGCTCAGCTTCGTATCGAAACTCTCGAAATCGGTGTTCACGCCGATAAGAGCCTCATGATCACGGATAAAAGCCCAGAGGATTATCCTTCCATGGATGCTTTTATCGAGTCTTTTGAAAAGCACGAGTTTGATAACGCAGATCATCCACCGCTTTTTGGTAAGTCGGAAGTGGATGTCAATGTTTTTGAACCGGTGACTTCGATGTATTCTTTTGCCGAAGATTGGCACACAGAAAAAACTTGGCTGGAGGAAAGAAAGACAACTCCAGAATTTTTAGGTGCTTATCAGGATTTTGGTACTCGTATTCCTCATCGACCTGGCGTGATCAAATCTTCTTATTATTCTCAGACGCTCTATCTTTTATCAAAAAGCAATTCCTATGTTTCTTTTGATCCTTATCAGTCCTTTTTCAATGGTAATCCCGTCGCCTTAAGAGAAATCTATGATGACATGCCATCTCATGATAAAGATGAATATACCGCATACAATGAAAAAGTCCTTCAGAAACAGAAAGAAGAACATGATAGACTTCATCAACTAAACAAGGAAGCGGTCAAGAACAACAAACATCTGACCGATGAAGAAGAAATCGAGACCTGGGCTAGCAAGATGGATAATCTCTATAAAGCCTTGCGCGTCTCTCTTCTTGTTCCTGATGAAGATGAAAATG
>OMRU01000083.1:4713-6853 GCA_900313465.1 uncultured Clostridia bacterium | reverse complement strand
TTCTTATCTAAGAAGGCGCCGTCAACCTTATCACCAGAGAATAACATCAATTCAATGGTGGCACCACTTCTTAAATTCTTGGCCTTGATCTTATGCTTCATCTTGGCCATAGCGGTCTTGTTGTGGATAACGTCGATGACGGAGAGAAGATCACCTTTATAAACGAAAACTTTGCCTGGGTTTAATTCACCAGCGTCTAAAACATCAGCCATGTTTATATCCTCCTATTTTCTCATGACTACGACTAAAAATTAAGATTTACTTCTTTTCTTCGTGAAGAGTCATCTTATTGCACTTTGGGCAATATTTGTTAGTAGAGAAACGATCTGGATGTAATCTCTTGTTCTTAGTAGTGATATAATTCTCGGACTTGCATTCCTTGCAACGAAGAATGATATTCATACGCTTATCTGCCATATTTCAAATCCTCCTTAAAATAATGACAATTCATTATAGGAACAATCCCTTTTTCTTTCAATATTTTTCTTCAAAAGTTTGATTTATTAAACGAAATTCAAGATTTATAAATCTTACTTTTAAACTTAAACCTTGCTTCAGTCAAATAGATAATTAAAACATAGAAAGACGCTTCATTTGTACTTTTCTTATTGGGAAACTATAATTGTATCGAGGTAAGTATTATGGAACGCTACAAATTCAATATTGGAAATAAAATGATCGGTCAAGGTTGTCCTTGTTTAATTCAATCTATGGGCGATAGAAAGACCACAGAAGTCGATTATCTTGTAAGTGAAACGAACACTTTAGCCAGCATCGGCTTAGACATGATGCGCTTTTCCATCCTTGATGAAGATGATACTCGTGCCATAAAGGAAATAAAAAAGAGAACTACTGTCCCGATTATTGCCGATATTCATTTTGACTATCGCTTTGCTTTGATGTGCATCCAGGCGGGTGTAGATAAAATCAGAATCAACCCTGGAAATATCGGTGGTGAAGCAAAATTAAGAGCGGTCATTCAAGCCTGCAAAGAAAAACATATCCCCATGCGTATCGGGGTTAATTCTGGTTCCTTAAACAAATACCGTGGAAAGACTGCTTCCAAAGCTGATGATATCCTTCTTGCGTTAGATGAGACGTTATCGATCTTCAAGGAAGAACATTTTGAAGAAGTCGTTTTATCCTTAAAGTCCTCGAATCCAGATGACTTAAAGGAAATCTATGAAAAAGCTTATTCTAAATATCCTTATCCGCTGCATCTTGGTTTGACCGAATCTGGTTTTGCTACCCTTGGTACGATTAAATCCGCTCTTGGTGTCTACCCCTTATTAAAAGAAGGTATCGGCGACACGATTCGTATCTCCTTAGCCGATGATAGAGTCGAAGAAATTAGGGCCTGTAAGATCCTTTTAAAGCTTGCAAAAAGAAGAACTGATATTCCGGATATGATCGTTTGTCCTACCTGTGGAAGAACCTTGATTGATCTTAAGCCGATTTCTAGGGAAATCCTTTCTCATCTTGACCACGTCTTTAAGAATGTCACTGTGGCCGTCATGGGTTGTCCAGTCAATGGAATTGGTGAAGCCAAAGATGCCGACTTTGGTATTGCCGGAAGCGGAACAAAAGATGTCTATCTCTTATTCACTAAAGGTCAGCCTCTTGGCCTATTTGAAAAAGAAGAAGCCTTACAAAAGCTTTATCAGATGATTGAGGAATTCTAAATGAAAGAGATATTTACCCGTTCTTCCATTCGCCAATTCCAGGATAAAGAGGTCGAAGAAGAGAAGATTATTCAGATTCTTAAAGCCGGTATGCAAGCCCCTAGCGCTTGTAACCAGCAGCCTTGGGAATTCTTTGTCATAGAGAATAAGGAAACCATTTCTAAATTATCTTTAGTCAGTCCTCATTCTCGTTGTGCAAAAGGTGCTCCTGTCATCATCGTCCCTGTCTATCATAAAGATAACCTAACTTGTCCAGAATACGCCCAGATTGATATGGCAATTGCCATGGAAAACATGTGGTTAGAGACCACTAGCCTAGATCTTGGTGGGGTATGGCTGGGTATTGCTCCGAATGAAGATAGAATGAAACAGGTTAAGGAAATCTTAAATCTAGATGATAACCTTGAACCATTTTCTTTATTCCCTATTGGATACAAAGCCACCGAAAAGAAACAAGC
>OMRU01000083.1:0-4671 GCA_900313465.1 uncultured Clostridia bacterium | reverse complement strand
GGCTGAGTTACTTTTTCAATTTGGTCGTACGTCTTTTATCTTCGTGATAGTCTTTTGCGTTGCCGCCAGACTTAGCGATATTGGTAAGAACAATCTTCTTTCTATGCTTGAGTTTAACAAGGTCGACCGCCTTAGCCACTTTCTTCTTGTAGTTCGGTTTGACCTTCTTGGATTTATTCTCATTGACTGCATGACGAATCTGCTTCTGAAGTTTTTCCGATTCCGCTCTATCCTTCTTACCAAGATTGCGGAATTCATAGGGGCCCTTGTTCTTTTTTAGATGTCCTTGAGAAAGGATATAAGAATCAAGACTTGTTCCACGTCTAGCAATATTATAGACGGCTTTAACGGAATCACTATCATCCTCATTATAGAAGATGAAGGAATCGCCAGGAGCAGAGAATCTACCAGCTCTACCCGCTCTATGGAAATAGTACTGAGTGTCGCTTGGTAAATCAATGGAGATGATACATTCTACATCTGGAATATCAAGACCTCTAGAGACATAATCCGAGGCAAGAAGAAGACCTTCTTCATCCTTGCGGAAGCGGTCAATGGCGTTCTTGATATCTCTTTTATCCATGCCACCATGAACAAGAAGAGCATGTCTTCCAATCTTTTTTAAACTATCGGCAAGAGCAAACAAGTCATCTTTTTTGGAGACAAAGGCGATTGCCTTAAACGGCTTATGTTCACTTAAGAACAAATCCAAGGCTTCTCCTTTTTCTAAGGAACGAATATTGACAATATGATGCTTGACCGTCTTGTTGGTGATGGTGCTTCTGACATCGACAACATCATTGATCAGGAAAGAGGATTTGACTCTCTTGATATCCTGAACGTTTAAGGATGCCGAGAAGAAGGAAATCTTTTTGGCATCACGAGGTTTCTTCAAGGCTTCTAAGGCTTCTTTAAACCCATCAAAGACAACCATATCACCTTCATCGATGATCACGCGCTTAAGTTCATTGATCGGATAATGAGATAAGCTAGCGGTATATAAAGATGGAGTGATTAATAAGACAACAGGTTTAGCACGGTTGAAATCATTGTTGGAGTATACCGCCTTGATCGCATCAGAAGGAAAGCCAAGCTTAGAAGTGAATTCTTCAAAGACGGTCTTGACCTGGTCAAGAAGGGCGACAGTAGGCGAGATGATGACAGCCTGAACATGGCCATTGTTGACTAAATCATTGACGATTGGCAAAACGTAGCTAAGCGTTTTACCAGTACCAGTTGGGGCAAGAGCTAAGACATTATGGTTCTTGATCATCAAAGGAATGGTCTTAGCCTGAACAGGGCTCATTTTGCTAAAGCCATCTTCTTTTAAGATGTCTAAGACTTCCTTTTTCAAAGAAGTGGAACCAAATGGTAATTCTTCAATATTTTCCATAACACACCTCAACGGACTAAGAGAAAATTAGGCTTAGTCCTCTTTCTTTTCTTCAATTACAGTTAAACCAAGGATATCGGTATCTTCACTTGGAACTCTGCTTGGGCACTGAGACATTGGTTCGAAAGCCTTGAGATTCTTTGGGAAGGCGACAACGTCGCGGACGTTATCTGTTCCGGCAAGTTCCATGGCAAGTCTTTCAACACCAATACCAAAGCCACCTTCTGGTGGAACACCATACTTCAAGGCCTTGACGAAGAAGCCAAATCTCTTTTCGATATCTTCATCGGTCAAACCGAGAAGGGAGAAGACCTTTTCCTGAACCTTGGCATCGTAGATACGAAGGGCACCAGAGGAAAGTTCAACACCATTTAAGACGGTATCATAGGAAGTAGATTTGATCTTGGTTGGGTCCGTGTCAAGATAATGTAAGTCTTCATCATTAGGTCTGGTAAATGGGTTAGATAAGGATTCAATCTTACCTTCTTCATTTCTTTCAAATAATGGCCAGTTGATGACGAATAATGGCTTATAATCATCTTTTCTGGTAAGGCCGAGTTTGGCACCATAATAATTACGTAAGGCACCAAGAGCGCTGCAAGCGTGATCATTAGAGCTATCGGCGCATAAGATGACTAAGTCATTTTCTTTCACGTTAAGAGCACTAGCCAACTTAGCTAAGTTATCAGGATTGATGTTCTTGACGATATTCGAGACAAACTGTCCACCCTGATATTTAAGATGAGAAACACCAAAGACTCTGAACTTCTTGGCTAAAACATTATCTTCATCCTGGTTCTTTCTGGTGATTTTATCGGCATAATCGGAAATGACGATAGCTTTGACAAGTTTTCCTTCATAAGCCTTAAAGCCACAGCCTTCTAAAACAGATGTGACATCAGAGATGAGCATTTCAAATCTCATATCTGGCTTATCGGAACCATATTTGTTGATGGCATCGGCATAATCCATGCGGTAGAAGTCAGGAAGGTCGACGTTCTTGACCTTCTTGAAAACATACTTTAATAAGCCTTCGATAACGTTGAGAACATCTTCTCTATCGACGAAGGACAATTCGCAGTCGATCTGCATGAATTCTGGTTGTCTATCGGCTCTTTGGTCTTCATCTCTGTAGCAGTGAGCAAGCTGGAAATAACGGTCGCTACCAGCGATCATCAATAACTGCTTGTAAAGCTGTGGAGACTGTGGAAGAGCATAGAAGCATCCAGGATAGATTCTCGAAGGAATAAGATAGTCTCTAGCGCCTTCTGGCGTGGACTTGATCATGGTTGGAGTATCAATTTCCTGGAAACCGATGGAATTGAGATATTCACGGGTGTACTTGTTGACATCGCTTCTGATCTGGAGATACTTCTGCATAACTGGTCTTCTTAAATCGAGATAACGATACTGGAGACGAGTATCTTCACTAGCGGTGGTGTCATCCTTGATTTCAAATGGAGTGGTCTCAGCATGAGAGAAGATTTTCAATTCAGAGACTTCAATTTCCACTAAACCGGTAGGAATGTTGTGGTTTGGCTGGCTTCTTAAGACAACCTTACCCTTGGCAGAGATGACATCTTCAGGTCTGACCTTGTTTTCTTCAAACAACTGGGATGGAATATTAAGCTGGGTGATGCCATACTTATCTCTCAAATCGACAAAGACTAAGGAACCTAAGTTTCTGACGGTGTTGACCCAACCGCACAAGGTCACTTCAGCATTGACAAATTTTTCGTTTAATTCACCACAAGTGTGTGTTCTAAGCATATTATTCTCCTAAAGAGGACAAGACCTCTTCTTCTTTCACTTCAATCTGATTACGGCTGGCCATATCCTTGATCTTGAAGGTGTCATCGCTATCGACGATCAAGACTTTCTTTGCGCCTTTTCTATCGGCCATCTTCAAGGCACCACCAAGGGCTCTATTAAAGCTGGCAATCGAGACATTAAGACCACTTTGACGAAGCTTATCCGCAAAATAGTTTGCCTTACCTTCTCTCTTGAAATCGATGATGAAGACATCAAGAGGTTTTTCCTTCTTGATTTCAGCTTTTCTTTCTTCGGTTAGGGCAATCATCAATCTTTCCACGCCTAAGGAGAAACCGATACCTTCAAAGTCTGGTCCACCAATAGAGGCCATGAGGCTAGCGTATTTTCCACCACCGCCAATGGCGCCAAGAGAGTCATTTAAGGTGTCATATAATTCCCAGACAAGACCGGTATAGTAATCAAGACCTCTGACAAGTTCGCTATCAACAACATATTCGATATCCAAAGCGTCAAGAGCCTTTTTGATATCAGAAAATTCTTTCTGGTCTTCATCGTTAAGGAAGTCGGTGACGCGTGGAGAACCTTTGGCGATTTCCTGATCTTCAGGAACCTTGCAATCAAGAATTCTTAACGGGTTGGTCTCTAATCTTCTCTTGCAATCTTCACACATATGCTCGATCTTTGGTTCGAAGAACTTCTTCAATTCGACTTTGTATTTTTCTCTCGATTCAAAGGAACCTAAGAAGTTGATCTTGGCTTTGACCTTGTGACCAAGAAGCTTTTCGGCACTTCTTAAAGAAAGAAGGAAAGCATCCAAGGTAGTGGATAAGTCAACCTTGCTATCTAAGAATTCAACACCGAACTGATTGAACTGTCTAAGTCTACCAGTCTGTGGTCTTTCATAACGGAAGACAGGACCAAAATAGCTAAGACGAATCGGCATATCAGGAGCGGTATAGATTTTGTTTTCGATGACAGCACGAGAGACAGAAGCGGTGAATTCAGGACGAAGCGTGTAGTCCTTATCGCCTCTTTTGGCTAAATCGAAAGTTTCTTTAGTGACAATATCGCTGCTTTCACCAACTGTTCTATGGAACAGGCCGTTTTCTTCAAACATCGGGAGCTCGACAAACTCCGTACCATACTTGTCCGCTTCGGCAAGAAGGATTTCTCTGATACCAGCGAAGACTTTCATGTCTTCACCATAATAATCGATGGTACCACGTGGTTTTTTAATTTGTTGAATGGCCATATAATCTCCTTAACTTAAAAATAACATCTAATTATATAACAAGAATAAATATAAGTGAACAAATTTCCACTTGAAAAGAGCCCTTTCCAGGGCTCCATTAATGGGTGATTCGACGAATCTGATAGACGCCTTTGACATTGTTGACCGCATGCATAAAGTGCCCGAGTTGTTCGATATCTTTAGCAAGAATGGTCGCCGAGACCGTGGTCGTCTTGTTGGAGGGATGAAGTTTAGCCTGAATCATGGTGACTTT
>OMRU01000193.1 GCA_900313465.1 uncultured Clostridia bacterium | reverse complement strand
TGTGGCCTAGTTATCAGTGTGTATCTTCGTAATATTCCGACAGGGCTGAATAGAAGAGATCACCATAATAAGGAGAAGTAACTCTTCTGCCGATCTTTAAGACGCGGATGATCTTCCCTTTCTTGGTCATGGCTCTGAAGACGATACGACCAACTTTACTCATCGGGTCATATCCGACTTGTTGTTCAATCTGGCTGAGGATAAATTCTCTATCTTCTTCATAGATGAGATTAGCCATTTCACCAGAGGAGAATTTTAAGAAGTCTTCCAAATCATCACATTCAAATAAGGAGATGATATAGTCATTGGCATAAAGAATCTTTCCTGGTCTTTGACAACTATAGATCAAAATTGCGGTAGGAAGATTATTAGCAATATCCTTAAAGGCAAAGCCGAGTCTGCTACGTAGGTTATCGTTGGAGTTCTTGGTATATCTGACACAGTTGTTTTTGCCTTTCAATTTGGCGTCGTATAAGGCTGAGTCAGCAGCAGAATTTAAGGACTGCAGAGTTTTACCATCTTCGGGGTATTGGGCGTAGCCCATGGAGATGGTAAAGGAATATCTTTTTCCGTTGTAGAAGAAGGATTGATCCATATTGCTGAACTGTTCAATTAGTGGCCTAGATTCTTCGATGGTGGTGTTTTGTAATAAGACACAGAATTCATCACCACCGGTTCTACCATAGCAAGCTTTCTTGTTGAAGAACTTGGCGATGTTGTTGGCTAACTGTTGTAAGGTCTTATCCCCGACATTATGTCCGTATAAGTCGTTGACAAACTTGAAGTCGTCGATATCAAGAACTATGCCAACAGAGGGTTCATCATCATGGGTCTTCATGTAGTGAGCAGCATTTTCTAGATAACCGATACGGTTATAGATGCCAGTAAGAGAATCAAGATGAGATAGGTTATGAAGATAGACGATAGAATGATGGATGATGAATTTACTTGTAAGGTAATACGATAACGTTGGGAAGACGTCATTGAGGTCATATTCATCATTGAGCTGATAATTATCTGCTCCAAGATATGCGATAACCTTACCAGAGTTATCTTTTAGTGGCATACCAAAACAAGTCTTGATATCTAGTTTCTTCAAATCATATGGAGAGATACCAAATTTATCTTTTAAAGAATCCACATCGATTTCAAAATAACCATACTTGTTTGTCGGAATGCTATTCCATTCATGGATGTTCTGATCGTGGTGTTTTCCAACCAGTAAGCCTTTATTGGATTCGACACCAATCTTACACACCTCTACTTCTGAATCGATCTTGTTTTCATGAATCTCATATAAGAAGAGTCTTTCCGCCATAAAGACGGGAGCAAGACACTCTAACGTATACTGAATGGCAGATTCATGACTAGCTGGACCAGATAAGGCTTTAGAGATATTTAATAATAAGGTTGCTGTTTTATTCTTCTTTTCTAAAGCGATGATTTCCTTAGCCTGGGAATCGACATCAAAGAAGGCATAGACAAAATAACCAAAGAACTTCTTGACTGGGGAAATGATGTAGTTGCAATAAGAATTGCAGACTGGATCATAGAGTTTATCCGAGATGGTCTTTTGTAGAATGGCGGCTTCATAAGCCTGGGTAAACCATTTCTTGGATAAGTTTTCTCCAAAGAAGGAACGGAAGGTCTGGGTAGCAAAAAATTCTTTAGGCTTATGAGCCCAGTCACAATACTTCTGATTGACGTACTTGTATTTTGAATCTAGTACCTCTTTTCCGTCATCAGAAAGAATGACCCTGAACACACCAAAAGCCAGGCCTGAAGCGTCAACGAAGGTAGAAATGTTTTCTAACATTTCTTCTTCCGATAAGTCGACAATTTCTTGTAAGTTCTCAGTTTCCAATTGCATATCTACTTGTATTATACTTTTTTCTACCCTATAAGTACAAATATTTTTTACAAGTGTTTGATATTTCCTTAAAGACTCGTTGAAATCTATCAAATCTAGGAAAAAATAACATGTTTTGGTTTACAATTGTTTCATTTTTCCAGGTGCCTTATTTTTTGATGTTGATGAAAAAAGAATGAATTGTCTTTCCCTATGATGTAAAATGAAACATATATAACTTCCAAAGGAAAAGTATTATGAGCAAAATTTGTATTTCCAGTGATTCGACATGCGATTTGACAAAGGAGATTTTGAAAAACAGAAATATTCCTATTATTCCTCTTCATGTTCTTTTAGGCCAAAAGGAATATTCTGATGGGGTGGATATCACTCCTAGTGATATCTTCAGCTTTGTCAAGGAGCATAATATCCTACCTAAGACAAGTGCCACCTCTGTCTTTGAATTCCAAAGGTATTTTGAAGATCTGCTTAAGGAATATGATTACGTCATCCATTTTGATATCTCTAGTGAGATATCCTCTACTTATCAAAATGGATGTCTAGCCGCTCAGGATTTTGATGGCAGAGTCAAAGTTATCGATTCGAGAAATCTCTCTACTGGTATTGGGGCTCTAGTCATGAAGGCATGTGACTTGAGAGATGAAGGAAAGAGTTTTGAAGAAATCACTTCTTGGGCAGAAAAGAAGAGATTTGAAGTTCAGACCTCCTTTGTTGTCGATACCGTGGATTATCTTCATAAGGGTGGAAGATGTTCTTCAGCTGCTCTTCTTGCTACAAGATTATTTGGTATCCATCCAAGTATCGATAT
>OMRU01000081.1 GCA_900313465.1 uncultured Clostridia bacterium | reverse complement strand
TTCTTATAATATTTTTTAAGGAATCATTGTTACCAGAATCAAAAGTGACATCACCGATTTCCTCAATCATCTTGATGACTTCTTTACTTTCAACATGGTCATTTAACGCCTTGATGTAATCCATGTCTAAAGCAAATTCAAGAATGTGCTTTTCTTTATCACTTAAAGCTTCATAAGCGGCTTTAGCAGCATCAACGGCATCATAATATTCGTCACTTTCAGCTGGAGTTAGACTTCTGATCATATCGGCAACTTCATCGACATGATCATACATTTCTCGATCCGTAACAAGAGTGTTATGGTTAACGGCATCAACAATGGCCTTCTGGTCATCCGTTAAGTTGTTATAACCCTGATCAGCATATTCGATATCTTCTAAGGAATCCAAGTCTCCATTATCGTAATTGACTTCCATGATGTCTTGAATTCTTTCAATGACATCTCTAGCCGCGACATGGTCAAGAAGATACTTTTCATAGTCCATATCAGTAGCAGCATCAATGATAGCTTTTTCTTCTTGAGTCAAATTATCATAAGCATCTTTGGCAGCATCAACGGCATCATAATATTCGTCAGACTCACTTGCCTGAGGGATAGCTCTGATGAGATTAGCTACTTCATCAACATGGTTATAAACAATCGCATCATGGTCTAAGACATCTTTATTGAAATGATCTACAACACTCTTATAATCATCACCTAGAGCATCATATAAACCTTGGTAATATTCAATACCGCCTTTAGAATCTTCGACACCATGGTCATAAGTCACATCCCCTAGCTTATCAATACCCTTGATGACACTATTGGCATCATCCATGGAGAATAAAATGGCTTTTTGGGATTCGTTTAGATATTCTTTCTGACTCGTCGTCAAAGATAGATAAGCGTTCATAGCATCATCAACTGCCTTGACAAAAGCCTCTTTATCAGAATAGGATTCATAATTCTGCAAAGCCAAAATCATATCAACGACTTTATCAGCAGCCATAGCATCCTCAAGAATCGCTAAGTTGGTGACGTAATTAGAGGACTGTTCATCTTCGTCAAGAGCATCAAAGAGGTCTTTGGCAATCTCGATCTGTTCTTTGTAATGCTCACCAAATGGCTTATCGATGTTGTTGATGGCGTAGATGACTTCACTTGCTCTACCCTGGATTAGAAGATTGTATTCTTCTCTTGCCTGGACTAAATCAGCATAGTTTCTGACTTTATTCGTTGGGTATTTTTCTTCGGGGGCTAAAGCATTATAGAGTTCTTCAGCCACTAAAAGAGATTTTTTACTTTCGCCATAGACAAGTTTACCTTGTTCATCTCTGTAGATGTTATGGATTGCTTCTTCTACAGCGATAATTTTAGTAGCAGCCTGGGCGTTATATTCATCTCGACAATCTTCAAGTTTATCCATGTCGGGGATAATTTCACTTGTCATATCATCTTCATCTAAAGCGTCGAGGGCATTTTCCGCACCATAAAGATCATCGTGACTATCAGGATAGGTGACAATGATATGACCTTGCTCATCAAGCATGTTGCCAATCAAGGTGTTGACGTTATTGATGGCATCTTGTCTTTGAGTATCATAGGCTTCTCTATCCTGGACTAATTCATCATGTTCATCAGAAATGATTGTGGCATATTCAGGATGAGAAGTAATCAATTCAGCATAAGCTGCTTCAGCATCCAAAATAGTTTGTTTGGAACCTGGATAAGTGACACTTGTTGGTCCTTTGATCGCCTTGATCTTATCGACGACAGACTGAATCTCAGAATTATAGGACCAATAAGCGTATAAGGTGGTCTTATCTTTATCGATATTCCAGGTTCTAGCCGATGTACCATCAGCATTGTAATATTTCGTTCCTGTACCATTTGTACCAGAATAATATCCACAGAACACATAACCATCTCTCACAGGTAAGACAATGCCACTAGGCATCGCAGCATCATAGGTGGTCATAATCTTTTGAGTATGTCCACTTCCGCCCTGGGCGTCTAGATAGATGTTATTATAAATCTTAGCGTTCCATCTAGCATAAAGGGTGGTATTACTTGTCTTGTTGAAGGACCTTGAAGAACTGCCACTTTCGTTATAGTACTCCGTTCCTCCACTTTTACTATCATAATAACCAGCAAAATCATAACCGGTTCTTGTCGGTTTGGTAATAGAGGGCATCGCTTGACCATAAGTAGCAGTAGCGCTAGTTGTTCCACCTGTTCCGCCATTGGCGTTATAGGTTACGGTATAGGTATTAGCTGTCCAATACGCGTAGAGAGTCGTATTGGCATTCTTATCCCATTTTTTTGCAGAAGTGCCATCAGAATTGTAATACTTGGTTCCTTTACCATTCTTTTCAGTATAGTAACCATTGAAGGTATAACCAGTCTTGCTAGGCTTAGTGATAGATGGCAGGTTTTCGTTATAGCTAGCAGAGACAGAAGCAGTACCACCACTTCCACCATCCGCGTTGAGCGTAATGGTATATTTTTGTTCCCACTTGGCGGTTAAACTAGAAGGAAGAGGACTTGGCCAAGCGGTTATAGTCGGGTTACCATTTGCATCAAAATATTTCGTGTTACCATCATAATAACCTAAAAAAGTATAACCGGTTCTTGTCGGAACACCAATCTTATATGGGGTAACTTCCGATGCACTACTTGACGAAGCAGCAGCAACACTATCTGGTCCACCACTACCACCATTTTTATTCAAAGGGATGTAAGTGACATAATCGGAGATATCACTACTGCTCATGTAAAAGTACATATTCGGAATGAGAGTCAAGGTCTGAGCTGCTCCGCTGATGTTTTTGATGACAAAGGAGACTTGGCTTGCCGCATTGTATTCAAATTTCAGGGTAGAATAAACCTTATAGACCTTGGTAGTAAGGTTGAGTTCTTGGATTTGGCTAGAAAAGGTTGCATCTATACCATCAGCAAACATATGGAAACTCCAGAGACCTGCAGGATTCGTGTTGATATTGTTGAACATGACAAACTTTTTCTTTGTCAGGGCTCTTTCGGAGGCTGGAACAGCGACATCAAATCTGACCATACCATCTTTGGCTACATTCCAGGCCACGATTTTTTGTTCTACGGTAGTCGGTTTGGTCCAGGTCAGATATTGGCCATCAGAACCGCTAGCAAAGATAGTACTGCCACCATTGTTGGCATTGAGATGTCCTAAAGTCACAGTAGTCGATGCGCGTTTGACCGCTGTTGGAAATACTTGATTTGGTTTAGCACCTATCGCCCCACCACAAAAGACAAACATGGATAAAGCCAAAACTTTCAGGATTGTTTTTTTCATAAATTGCACCTCTTTTGCTCTTCATCAATTTTTATTCTACAAAAGGGTGTGCCACAAAAGTGCCACAGAAAAAGCCTCATGAAAAAATCATCACGAGGCTTGCTTGCAATTTATTGAATCAAAAAAAGATTATTCCATCCAGGAAGGATCGCTTGGATTCTTTTGGAACTTGAGAAGTTTAGCAATATCACTTTCAGAGATGTAGTTTTCTTTGGCAGCGATATCGATCAGAGTCTCAAAATTAGAAAGAGAATGATTTTCACAATGATCATCCGCTAAACGCTTAATACCTTTTTCTAAACCATAAGTGAAGATAGAAACAATGCCAAGAACGTCAGCACCTTCTTCTCTTAAGATATCGACCACTTCTAGAGATGATCCACCAGTGGAGATCAAATCTTCGACAACGACAACTTTCTTGCCTTTGGGAGAAAGACCTTCAATCTGGTTTCCTCTGCCGTGGTCTTTATGACCAGAGCGGACATAACCCATGGGTAAGTTCATCTTTTGGGCAACAATGGCAGCATGAGCAATACCGGCGGTAGAAGTACCCTCTAAGACTTCTACTTCAGGATAGTATTTCTCAATGGTGGCTTTTAAGCCTTCTTCGATAACTTCTCTGACTTCGGGATAAGATAAAGTCAAACGGTTATCGCAATAGATGGGAGACTTGATACCGCTAGCCCAGGTAAATGGGTCAGCTGGTTTTAAAAAGACGGCTTTGATCTTCAATAAGTTTTTGGCAACTTCTTTGGCTAAGACTAATTCTTCCATTATCTGAATTCCTCCACACATTTCTGGTAAGCAGCAACGGGATCCGTCGCTTTGGTAATACTTCTTCCGACAACAATATAGGTAGCACCAAGTTCTTTGGCATAAGCTGGGGTAGCAACTCTCTTCTGGTCATTTGCACTATCGCCAGCAAGGCGAATACCAGGAGTGACGCTAATTAGACCAAGTTCCTTAATGATCGGTGCTTCTAAAGCAGAGCAGACAACACCATCTAAACCAGCCTTTTTGGCGTTAGTGGCATATTGTTTGACCACTTCGCTAACTGGATGGTCGATGAGAAGTTCGTTTTTCAAAGTCTCATCATTTAGGGAAGTAAGAATAGTAACCGCGATGAGTTTACTCTTTTTTCCTTCTTCACAACTATCTAAACCTTCTCTTGCTGCCTTCATCATCTCAATGCCACCAAAGGCATGAAGATTGATGATTTCACAACCAAGAGGAGCAAGTTTGGCCATAGCGGCCTTGACCGTGTTTGGAATGTCGCATAACTTGAGATCAAGGAAGATCTTATGGCCCATGGCCTTGACTTCCTTCACGACTCGGAAAACCAAGTAAACTTGTTTTTCTCTCGCTGCTCAAGAAGTTCTTTTTATGCCTCAACCCAAATTTTAGGCGAA
>OMRU01000074.1 GCA_900313465.1 uncultured Clostridia bacterium | reverse complement strand
ACGAGCAGAAACTCACTGAGAATTACAAAAAAGGGAAGATCGAACATCTCCCGACCAATCTTCTTTGGATTACCGAACTTCAAATGACCGCCGCCCGTCTCCGCGAAGGTAAAAAAGTCGATTTGAAAAAACTAAAACTCAACTTATTTGCTGATAAGATTTTCGTTTACACGCCAAAAGGTGACATTATTGATTTACCAAAAGGCGCCCTCCCGCTCGATTTTGCTTATCGACTCCATTCCGAAATCGGCGATCACGTTGTTGGTGTGAAAATCAATGGCAAAATGAGTAATCTGAACAAAAAACTTGAGCAGGGTGATATCGTAGAGATACTTACGTCCAAGAATCAAACACCGAAAGTCTCTTGGCTCGAAAAGATTTTCACCCCTCATGCTCGCCACAAACTCCTTCATACTTTAAATGATAATTCCAGAAATAGTACACCGGAACGTCCAATTCCACCAACCAGAAAGAAATAATTGTTCATTCCAAAATATTTGTGCTATAATTGTTTTTAGCAAAAGGAGGTATTTTGTGAAGTCAAAGTATAAGAACATTTTCTTTGTCCTAAGCCTGATTGCTAGTCTGGCCGTTAGCGCATTGATCCCTGTTGCTTGTACATTTGCAGAAGATGTCGTTGGTACTGAAAAAAACAGTAGCGCAAATTACAGTATGCTAATTGCGTCTGTTATTCTACTGACTTCCATCATTCTTACCACAGCGACGATTCGTCGTTTTCTGCATAAATAAAAAGATAGCCCCTCGGGGCTGTTTTTTTGTTCGTAAAAAAATGGAGCCGTTAGCCCTTTTGGACGCTCCGTGCTCCAAACGAAGTTTGGAGCCGATGGCAGGGATCGAACCTGTGACCTGCTCGTTACGAATGAGCTGCTCTGCCAGCTGAGCTACAACGGCGTCCGTACTCGTATTATATCACAAAAATGAAAAGAGCCCAGCGCGTACGCTGGGCTCAGGGTCTCTTACTTCAGGTCACCCGTCACTCGATAGATAAAGAAGTTCGCCGACTGATCACCCACGCCATTCATCAGGACATATGCGTTTCCGTCAGCAAAATCGATACTCTCGAGCTCCAGGAGAGGCTCTTTGATAACGAAGGTCTTTCCTATAAGCTTCCCGAGATGCATCCAATTGGACAGGTCTTACAGACCTATGTGCTTTGTGATGGTATTGATTGCTTCTATATTCTTGACCAGCATGCAGCCGCTGAAAGAGTCAACTATGAAAAGACTCAGGCTCTCTTTGCTTCAATTCGCAGTCGAATTGTTCCGCTTTTCCCAATCACCGTTGAATTGTCTCCAAAAGAAAAGAACAATTATGACGAAGAACATATCAATAGATTAAATTCCATCGGTATCATTACAGAAGAGTTTGGAGGAAACACCATCAAAGTGATGGAAATTCCATCCTTCCTCAGTGAGAAGAACGATGAAGAAGTCATTTTAGATTGTGTCCATTCCTGTCTGAATGATGAATCAAGTGATCCGTTAAGCCTTCTTCATTTAACCATTGCCAATATCGCCTGCAAGAAATCCATCAAAGCCAATCACAAGATGTCGTTATTGGAAATTGAGGCCCTGTTGAAGGATCTTGCCAAATGTAAGAATCCTGCCAACTGTCCTCATGGCAGACCAACCATCATCAAGATCAGCCGTGCTGATATAGAAAGAATGTTCAGGAGAACCGGATTTTGATTTACTGTATCTTAGGACAGACCGCCAGCGGAAAAACCAGCCTTGCCTTAAAACTGGCAAGAGAATTTCATGTGCCGATTATTTCTGCTGATGCCTATCAGTGCTATAAGATCATGCAGGTAGGAACCGATAAACCTTCCAAAGAAGAAATCCAGGGTATCGAGTATTACTTCTATGATGAATATGAACCAGATGAAGAAGTATCCGTCTATGATTTCCAACAGGAATGTCGTCCTATCATCGAGAGATATCTCAAAGAAAATAAAGATATCATCGTGGTTGGTGGTAACTTCCTTTACGTCAAAGCTCTGCTATTTAATTATGTCTTCCAGAAGGAAGATGAGAAAAGAAAGAGTCCTTATGAAGATATGCCTCTTGAAGAGATGCAGTCTTTATTAAAAGAGAGATCGATAGAAACCTATCATTCCATCGATCATCAAAATCCTAGAAGAGTTATCCGCGCGTTGATTCAGCTTGATGAAGGAACCAATCATCAAGACATCAAAAACCAAAACGATGGTAAACCGATCTACCCTGTGAAATTCTTCCGTCTTGATGTCGACAAAGAAGAAGGAAACAAGAAGATTGATAAGAGAATCGACTTGATGGTAAAACAAGGACTGATTGAAGAAGTCACTTCCTTATATCAGAAATATCCAGAGAATTCTCGCCCCTTTACCACCATCGGATATATTGAAATTATTCAAGCATTAAAGGCAAATCAACAAGTGGATAAAAGTGTAATTGACTTAATCAAGATCCACACCCATCAATACGCAAAAAAACAAAGAACCTTCCTTCGTCATCAATTCGAGGACATTCAGTCGGGCAGTAAAGACGAAATCTATAAAATACTCAAAAATGAGTTAGAAAAACGTTGATAAAATCGTCGCTTTAGATAACAATATAAATATTGAAAAGAGGATATTCACCATGGCTAAAGAATTTGACATCCGACCCGTTGCTAAGACTTTAGGATTAGACGAAGACAACCTCATCCAATACGGACACGACAAAGCAAAAATCGATCTCACCACTCTCCCCAAAGATTTGAAGAGAAAAGCAAAACTCATCATCTGTACGGCTATCACCCCTACCAAGGCTGGTGAAGGTAAGACCACAACTGCTATCGGTTTAGCAGATGGCTTAAGAGCCATCGGCGACAACTCCCTTGCCTGCTTAAGAGAACCATCACTTGGTCCTGTCTTTGGCGTCAAAGGCGGTGGCGCTGGCGGTGGAGAAGCTACCCTTTACCCCGAAGATGACATCAACCTTCATTTCACTGGCGACTTACATGCCATCACGAGTGCAAACAACCTCATCGCTGCTTTAATCGATAACGAATTATATCAGCAGTCTGAATTAGACGTCGATCCAGAACGCATCATCTTCCCACGTTGTATGGATATGAATGATCGTTCCTTAAGAGATATCACCACCAGTCTGAATGATAAGAAAGCTATTCCTCATCATTCTTCCTTTGTCATCACTGCTGCTAGTGAAGTCATGGCTATTTTCGCCCTTAGTAAGGATGAAGAAGATTTCCTCAACAGAATCGAAAATATCACTGTCGCCTACAACAAGAATGGCGAACCAATCTTTGTCAAACAGTTGGAATGTAGAGAAGCGATTAGAAAACTCATGCACACCGCTTTACTTCCAAACCTCGTTCAGACCAAATATCATACTCCAGCTATCGTCCATGGCGGTCCATTTGCCAATATCGCCCATGGTACGAATACCATCATCGCCACTGATCTGGCCTTGAAATTATCCGATTATGTCATCACTGAAGGTGGCTTCGGTTCTGACTTAGGTATGGAGAAATATATGGATATCGTTTCTCCTCTTGGCAATTTCAGACCTGACCTTGTTGTCCTTGTCGCTTCTATCCGTGCCTTAAAGCTTCATGGCGGTGTCTTATTTGCTGATTTATCCAAAGAAAATCCTGATGCCGTCAAGGTCGGTTTAGCCAACCTTGCCCACCACATCAAGAATGTCAAGAACTTCAAAGTCCCAGTTGTCATCGGTATCAACCACTTCAAGGATGATACTGAAGCCGAACTCAAGGTTTTAACTGACTTCTTGGATCAGGAAGGTGTTGCCTATGCTCTTAACTCTTCCTACGCCGATGGTCCAAAAGGTGCCATCGCTTTAGCTAAGAAGGTCAAAGAAGTCTTAGCCAAGGAAGAAACACATTTCACTCCACTTGTGAACAACACCATGTCTGTCGAAGAAAAGATTGAAACGATTGCCAAGAGAGTCTATGGTGCCTCTAATGTGGAATATAGCGAAGGCATCTTAGATGAAATCAAAGCCTATAAGGATGCCGGTTATGGCAACTTCAACATCTGTATGTCCAAGGTTCCAAATTCCTTAAGCGATGATGCTCACTTGCTCAACGTTCCTGAAAATCACACCACTCACATCAAGAAATTAAGATTATTCACTGGCGCCCAGTTCATTGTCCCACTCACTGGTGATGTCTTCACCATGCCTGGTCTTCCAAAGGTGCCAGCATCCAAAAAGATGAATTAATATGACCATTTTATCCGGTAAAGAATTACGTCCACTTATCGCTAGTCAGATTGAAGAAGAGTTAAAAACGACCCGTGTCAGTTTCTATCTCTTTTCCAACAAGGAAGATTTTCCTTCTCAGGCTTATCTTAGAGGTATCAAAAAGACTTTAGATAGTTTTCATGTGCCTTATACGGAAGGCTTTATCGACACTAGCCTTAGCAAAGAAGAAAACCTTGCTCGCTTTGAAAAAGAAAGCCAGGGTAAAAGCATTCTGATGGCTCGTCCTTTGAAAGTCGATTACGAACATGACTTCCTTTCTCTGATCAAGACTGAATATGATCCTGATATGCTAACAGAAGTCAATCGTGGAAAACTCTTTGGTGGTGATTTGACCTATCTTACTGCCACCAGTCAGTCGGTCCGCCTCATCTTGGAAAATTATCATATCGATGTAGAAGGGAAAAGAGCACTTGTCCTTGGCCGTTCTACAGAAGTCGGTTATCCTTGTTTCCAGCTTCTTAACAAGATGAATGCAGCAGTTACCCTTGCTCATTCTAAAGTTGATTCTGCTACATTATCTAGTTATGTCAAGCAAGCTGATATCATCATTCTTGCCACTGGTAAACCAGGCTTAATCAAGAAAGAAGACTTGAATAAGGATATAGTCATCATCGATTGTGGATTTAATCCTGATGGTGGTGACCTCGGTTT
>OMRU01000209.1 GCA_900313465.1 uncultured Clostridia bacterium | reverse complement strand
AAGGACGTCATTCAGGTTCTCCAGAAGAGTCCCGATAACATCTATGATGAAATGAAATTTGCCCAAGAATTAGAAGCCCATTCTTTCCTTCTCGCTTATTCTCTAAGAGAAGGATATTGTCGAAGCAATAACCTTTCCTTAAAGCAGGATAAGGAATTAAGAAGACTGCAGATGAACCTGAAAAAGTACGGTATTAACATCAAAAATTAAAAAATATTAACTTTTTTCTAAAATTCAGGAATTTGTCCCATAATTATAAATGTGAGGTATAGTCAATGGCTAAGAAAAAGAATGAAATGGTAGAAGAAGTACTGACTTCTGAAGACGAAAGTGTCCTTGATGATGCTATCGTAACAGAAGATAACAAAAAACATTCTTCTCATAAGAAGAGCGGGAAGAAAGCCACTGCTGACAAGAAAGCGGAAAAGGAAAATCTTGATGATATCATCCCTCCGGTCAAAGTGGAAAACACCAAAGCAAAACAAACAAAAAAGAAGAAAGATGAAGAATTAGAAGAGGAAGAACAAGAAATGGCTTTAGAATCGAACGAAGATATTGATAAGGAATTAGGTAAATACCTCTCTGGTGAAACAGATTTAGATGATTTTGAAGAGGAAGAAGATGAACTTTCTGATGAAGAATTAGAAGCTGCCATTGAAGAAACCAACAATGCCAACAAAGGTAAAAAAGGTAGAAACGGAAAGAAGACGACCGTCTCTGAGATGGCCAAATCCAACCGCGAGATGATCACCCTTGAAGATGTGAAACTTCACTTCCTTCAGGTCGGTAAGGAAAACAATGGTATCGTCAAACAGGATGATATCAATAAATTCACTTCCCATCTCAAACTTTCCGATGATGATTTCAACGAAATCCTGGTTTATCTTTCCGATAACAACCTTTCCTTGGATACTGATGATGTAGAAATGGATGAAGATGATCTCCCACCGATGTACGAAGATGATGACTTCAGCGATGAGGATGAAGAAGCTTTCGATCCTGATCAGGAAGAAATGCTCTCTGCCGTCGATGTCAAGAACTCTGACCCTGTCAGACAATACCTTCACGCCATCGGCGCTTATCAGGTCTTCAAGTCCAAGGATGAAGAAGTCGCTACCGCCCAGGATATCATCCAGGGTGAAGAAGCCTTAAAGGAAATGGAAGAACCTTTAGCTGAGGCGTTTGAACAGTATCACGCCTTAAATGAAAGCAAGGACTTCCATAACTTTGTTACCGAAGTCTTACCATCCACGGATGAAACCAGTGACGATGTCTGGAATATGTGGTTTAGCAACAACTATCCAATGGTCAAGCATCCAGAAAACCTTTATCCATTAAAGTACAAGGTCGACGCTGGTATCTCCGCTAAGAATCTTTTGATTCAGTGCAACTTGAAATTGGTTGTCTCTATTGCCAAGCATTATGTCAACCGCGGTATGGAATTCCTCGATTTGATTCAGGAAGGTAACCTCGGCTTGATGAAGGCCGTCGATAAATTCGATTACACCAGAGGCTTTAAGTTCTCCACTTACGCCACTTGGTGGATCAGACAGGCTATCACTCGTGCTCTTGCCGACCAGGCCAGAACCATTCGTATTCCTGTCCATATGGTTGAAACCATCAACAAGATCACCAGAGCTCAGAGAAAACTCGTCCAGAAGCTCAATCGTGACCCAACAGCCGAAGAAATCTCCGAGGAATTGGGCGGTCAGTGGTCTGCTACTCGTATCAGAGAAATTCAGCAGATTGCTCTTGATCCACTCTCCCTTGAAAAACCTGTCGGTGAAGAAGAAGATTCTCACGTTGGCGACTTTATCGAAGATAAAGATAATGTCTCTCCATACGAATATGCTAACCGCTCCATGGAGACGGAAAGAATCAATGAGGTTCTTGCCCAGTTGACCGAACGTGAAGCGAGAGTCATTCGTTTACGTTATGGCCTTGAAGACGGCAGAACTCATACCCTCGAAGAAGTGGGTAAGGAATTCAACGTTACTCGTGAACGTATCCGTCAGATTGAAGCTAAGGCTTTAAAGAAGTTACGTCATCCTGCTCGTGCTAAATTATTAAAGGATTTCAGAAACGATAACTAAATTATCTAAACGTCTTTTATCGGCTTTCGAACTTGTCCCGGAAGGCTCTTATGTCATCGATGTAGGAGCCGACCGCGGACAGTTTTCGATATATCTGGCTAATCATAACCATAAAGTATTGGCCATTGAAAATAAGAAGGGACCTTATCTCAACCTTGAAAAAAGCATCAAAGAGGAAGGCCTTCTTAATCTTTCGTGTGTCTTAGCAGATGGAATCGATTATCTTCCTAGCGAAGTGGATTGCTGTTGTATTCTCGGTATGGGCGGAAACACCATTTATGAGATTCTTTCTTCTCACCCAGAATCCTTAAAGCAATTTAAAAGCATCATTATCGAACCGCAGTCGATTGCTAGTCAACCTATCTCTTATCTTCTAGATAT
>OMRU01000171.1 GCA_900313465.1 uncultured Clostridia bacterium | reverse complement strand
AACTATTGGATTATGCAAAGCTTGCCGATAGAAAAGAAAACCGTCTATCAGGGAAAAATGCTCTTTAATATGGTTTTGACGGTTCCGTTTATGCTCTTTGCAACGCTCTGCCTTTGTATTTCGGCAAGGGTACCCGTTGTCAATACCGCGCTGTATGTGTTACTTGGCATGATATTGTGCACCTTTTCCACAGCATGGGGTTGTGTGTGCGGCATGCGACATATGCGCCTGGATTGGGAAAATGAGGTAGAGGTGATTAAACAAGGCGGCGCAGTCGCCATCTATATGTTGCCGCATTTATTTGCGGTGTTGGGGCTGTGCGCACTCATCGTTTTTCTCGGCACAAGGCTTGACCACCGACTCATTGCGCTCATATGTATCTTGATAACGGGAGCACTTGCCGCTCTCAGCTACAGGCGCGTGATGAAATTATGCAAACTGTAAAGGAAAAAATGATGAAAAAAAGCAACGGCAGTTCAACCTCAAGCAACAAAAACGAAAAGAAAAACACAAAGGGCATTAGAAAGGAGCAAACAAAAATGAAAGATAAGAAAAATAGTGCTTTTTTCATTTGTTTTACCTACATTTAGTTCTTGGTGACACTAGCATCTTCAATGGCATCAGAACAATAATAAACGATATTTACATCATCATATTCATTCATCAATGTCAAAGTCATATTCTTAGTATCAAAGATGACTTTGCAATCCATATCGGCATAGGTACCTTCAAAGGTGTAGATGTTACCATCAACACTACTTAACGTGAATTCACCAGTTTCTCCAGCATCTGGAACTTCTAAAGTAGCCGTATTATCTTCAGCAACAGTAAAGGTGAAAGATAAGGAGTTATAACTGGTCTCACCAGAATAAGATCCAGCAATGTTCTTTTTAGCCTGAACATAAATGGTGGCCATACCCACAACACCACTTCCATCATTGGCAGTGGCAATGATATTAGCACTACCAGACTTAATACCGGTGACTACACCCTTATCATCGACAGTGGCTACGCTTTCCTTGGAAGAAGACCAGGTAACGGATAAATCACCTGCATCTTTTGGTGTGATGATTGCCTTAGCTGTTGTGGTATCACCAACAAAGATTCTATCGTCTTTTAGTTCAACTTCAATTTCGGTAACTTTCTTTTCAGCCTGCTTGACTAAAACAACATTTTCAAGTGTCTCTAACTGATAGTAGACAAGAAGTGGACTATCACTGCTATCTAACAAAGAAAGAGTATTATTCTTACCATTAAAGACAACCTTGGCATCTTCACCAGTGTAACTACCTACGAAGGTATATACACCATCATCCTGACTGGAGAGAGTGAAACTACCAGATTCTCCTCCTGAATAACCATCAGGATCAACCTCTAAAGTAGCGGTGTTATCTTTCTTAATTTCAAAGATGATTTCAACGTTATAATCAGGAGTATTGCCGGTGTATTTACCATAGATGTTGAGTTCTTGTTTTTCACTAACATATAAGGTAGCCTTACCAATTACACCACTACCATCATTGGCGGTAGCGATGATTTCACATTCACCTACACCAACAGCCTTAACAGCACCGGTTTCATCAACAGTGGCGATTTCGGAATTGGAACTAGACCAGGTAAAGCTAGCATTATCCGCATCATCTGGTTCAACTGTCGCACTGGCTTTGGTAGCCGAACCAACTTCGATATGATCATTTTCCAAAGTGACAGTAATCTTGCTGACTTTGGTGATGGCAACATTGATATCAATGCTGGCAGTCAAGCCGGATTCAGATGTAGCTCTTAAAGTAACATCTCCTTCACCTTTAGCGATGATGGTTTTATCAGATAGACTCATCTCACTCTTATTTGTCTCACCAGAAGAAGTCTTGATCGCGACAATATTCGTATCATCGCTTTCCAAAGACCATTTTTCTTCACTAGCCCCTCTTGGACCAAAGACAGCACTGATAGAAGTGGTCTGATTTGGTTTAAGATAAGTATAAGAAGATCTTAAAGACATGCTCTCGGCTTTGATATAACGAATCGCAGATTCGTTTTGCGTATAGACATTGACCTTCTGGGTGACATTGGCAGAGTCGACAATGTTATAGATGATTTCTAACTGATCCTGATAAGAATGAGAAATCTTGGCTTTAAGATAACCTGGAGTATTCTTATCCTTGAATACACCAAAGAGACAATATCCATCATCATCCACATCGGCAAAATCAAGACTGGCAGTAGCATTGTTGTTACCAAAAACAACGCTGACTTTGTTGTTGGAGATGTCAATGATGGTATCTTCAGGATAATCGGACCATTTCCATTTACCAAGAATGGCATTATCAACCTTTGGCTGTTCTTTGACCTGAATTGTGATTTCATTGGATTTCACTTCACTAGCTGCATTGTTGCTTGTGGCATAGACCGTGACAGAACCGACACTTAAGGCGGTTAATTCACCAGTGGAAGAAATGCTAGCTACATTTTCATCGCTGACATGCCAAATGACACTTTTATCGGTAGCATTGTTTGGTTTGACACCAGCAAGGAAGTTGACCTTTTCACCAACGCGAAGGGTAGAGACTTTGCCATTAGAAATCGTGATGGATGTGACATCGATAAAGGCAATCGAGGAATCCTGACTGCTAGAAGTATCTTCACTAGAAAGCTGACTGCTATCTTCAAGACTAGAATCGATAATAGATGACTCCACACTGCTATCTTCAACAATAGAAGAGTCAACAATAGAAGAGTTATCCACACTAGATGACTCAGATGAATCGAAAGAAGAATCAACAACTGAAGAGGAAGTAGAAGAAGTAGAGGATCCTAAAGAAGAATCAGCAACTGAAGTAGAAACAGAAGTAAAACTGCTATTCTGAGTTGAGGATGGTTTAGTGCTGCTTGTCGTTTTAGTACAAGCAGCAAGCAAACCTAAACTGACTAAGGATAAAGCCAATAATCTAACTTTTTTCATAATTGCTCCTAGTTAAGTTCTTCTTCGCCGATAAAGGCAATACCAGCAGTAGAGAATTCATAGCACTTGCCGATGAAGTTACCCTTCATGACAATTCTGACCTGAGAGGCAGCAGTGAAGCTCTTTTCC
>OMRU01000212.1 GCA_900313465.1 uncultured Clostridia bacterium | reverse complement strand
CCATTGGTTTCTTCCTTGTTCCAATCTTTGCTCTGGCTTCTCTTGTTTTATCCTATCCATGTGGCTTGATTGTTCTTCATCACAAGGATTTAGCCGACGCTAAACCAAAAGAAGTTGTATCCGAATAATGAAAGGATCTAGCATGTAGGGGCAAAACCCTACATGCTTTTGTGTGATAGGCATGTCACGTGCCTGCGGTGGAAGTCCGTCGCTGTTAATGCTAACGTGAAAATGTACAGCGGAGTACATTTTCATATTGACATTAACAAAGGAGCTCGACTTTCGCCCAGTTCGTATCGGCCTTCCTGCTGGAGAAGAAAGGACTTCTCAACCCACTGAAGTATTACCTCGAGCGGAGGAAAGCGTTATGTTGATTGAAACCGCCGTATGCAGAAAACCGCACGTACGGTGGTGTGAGAGGGTGGATGGAGTTAAAAGGCCATCACTCTACTATAATAAATCTCGGATTTATCGAAGATAAAAGCGTTTTCTAAGCACTAGATATTGCCTAGAGAGCACTTTCTAGGGTAAAATAATCAAAACTGAAGTTTCTTTATTGAGGATTTTGCGCATATTTTGCGTTTTTATAAGATTTTTTGAGGTAATACTATATGTCTGAAACTAAAAAGCTCACTTCTCCTGTTCAAATCTATGCCTTAGGCGGCCTAGGAGAGGTTGGCAAAAACATCTACTGCATTGAGAATGATAATTCCATTCTCATCGTTGACTGTGGCGTTTTATTCCCTGATGACTCTATGCCCGGTATCGATTACATCATTCCGGATTACACGCATCTTGTGGAAAACCAGTCCAAGATCAAAGGTCTTGTCATCACCCACGGTCATGAAGATCATATCGGCGGTATTCCATTCCTTCTCAAACAGATTGATCTTCCAGTCATCTATGCACCAAAGATTGCTTGTGCCTTAATTCGTCATAAGCTTAGCGATGCAAGAATTCCTACCAACACCAAGATCAAGGAATATGATGAAGATGATGTGTTGAAATTTGGTGATTTCAAAGTTGAATTCTTCCATGTCACGCACTCTATTCCAGATTCCTTCGGTTTATATATCACTACCCCACAGGGTACCATCTGTGAATCTGGTGACTTCAAGATTGACTTGACTCCAGTAGATCATGATTTTGATATGTCCAAGTTGGTGAGATTTGGTGATAAGGGCATCGACCTTCTCATGGCGGATTCCACCAATGCGGAAAGAGAAGGTTATACCAACTCTGAGCATATGGTCTTAAGAGGCATCACCGATGTCTTTAATGAAGCCAATGGTCGACTGATCATCTCCACCTTCGCCTCCAATATTTCTCGTATTGAACAGATCATTGAGACCTCTATTCGTTTCAAGAGAAAGATTATTGTCTTTGGTCGTTCCATGGAATCCAATATTGAAGCGGCAAGAGAATTTGGTTATATCCGTTGCCCAGATGAATTCTTGGCTCGCCCAGATGAGTTGAAGACGCTTCCACCATCTCAGATCACCATTCTCTGTACGGGTACTCAGGGTGAACCGATGGCGGTCTTATCCCGTATTGCTCGTGGCGATCATCGCTTTATTCATGTCATTCCTGGTGATACTGTTGTCTTCTCTTCTTCTGCAATTCCTGGTAACACCTCTTCCATCAATGCTCTTGTTAACCAGTTGACCAGACTTGGTGCGGAAGTCATCACCAATTCTGCCTTTACTAATCTTCATGCCTCAGGTCATGCTTCCAAGCAGGAAATGAGACTCTTCCAGAAGTTGGCAAGACCGAAATACTTCATGCCAGTTCACGGCGAGTATAGAATGCTTAAACTTCACGCTAGAATCGGTGTGGAATGCGGTTTAGCCAAGGATCACACCTTCGTTTGTGAAAATGGTGATGTTCTTTACCTCATCAATCACAAGGTGACCCGTGGTGGCACGGTCCATGCGGATAACATCTATATCGATGGTAAGTCCCCTGTTGGCATTTCTACCTCTGTCATCCGCGATCGTTCCACTTTGATCAATGAAGGTATGGTCGGTGTGTTTGTCGTCATCGATCCAAACAACAATCGTTTGATTTCAACTCCAGTGGTCGAATCTCGTGGCTTTATCTCTTCTAATAAGAAGGGCTTGCAGAAAAAGGCTGGTGAAATTATCGGCATTGAAGTCTCTAGACTTCTCAAGTCCAACAAGAAAGTCACCTACGCGGATATCAGAACTACGGTCAAGAATGCCACTCAGCACTTCCTATATCGTGAATCCAAGCGTAATCCGATGATTATTCCTGTCATTCTCTCTTATACTCAAGAGGCTTAATCATGATTATTCTTGCGAGTCAATCTCCACGTAGAAAAGAAATCCTCAAGGAAATCCTTGATGATGTTCCCTTCGTTTGTATTCCATCGAGTTTTGATGAGAGAAAAGTTCATGAAGATGATGTAAGAAAACTCTGCCTTGAAGAAGC
>OMRU01000077.1 GCA_900313465.1 uncultured Clostridia bacterium | reverse complement strand
AGGTTATGATTTCAGGATTCATCAAAATAGATAAAGAGCAGGATTACACTTCTGCTGATGTCGATGCCATCGTCAAGAAAAGACTCAATGTCAAAAAGGCGGGTCATTTAGGAACGCTTGATCCTTTTGCTACCGGCTTGCTTTTAGTTGGCATCAATGAAGCGACCAAACTTACCACCCTCATGCATGATGGAGATAAAGAATATATCGCTACCTTAAAACTAGGACAAATCACCCCTTCTCTAGATACCGAAACCGAGATCATCGAGACAAAAGAAGTCCCTATCTTATCCAAAAAACAAATTGATGAGGTCATGCATTCCTTTTTAGGAAAACAAAGCCAGATTCCACCGTTATATTCTGCTCGTCACTATAAAGGTATCAAAGCCTATCATTTAGCCAGAGAAGGAAGCAAGATTGAACTTCCTAGCATGGATATTGAAATTCATGAACTAGAATGTCTTTCCTATGATGAAATAAAGCAAGAACTTATTTTCCGCACGGTTGTTTCAAAAGGAACCTATATCAGAGTTTTAGGAAAAGATATCGCTTCAAGACTTGGGACGATTGGCTATCTTACTTCCTTAAGAAGAACAAGAATCGGTGATATTACTCTAGATGGTGCTACCAAGGTAAAAGAAGTCACTTATGATCATCTTTTTCCTTTGTCCGCCTTCAATCCGGAAATCAAGAAATATGAATGTGATGAAGATCTTTCTTTCCGCATCAAAAACGGTCAGACCATCAAAGGTCTACAAGAAGAGGATGAATTCCTTTTCATGATGGAAAAAGAAAAACTATTAGCCATCTACAAGAAAGATGGGCATGTCTATCGTTGTTATAAAGGTATCAGAAATGATTAAAGAAGAAATCAATATTCATCTTGCTGGTAAAAAAGAAGAAGAGGTCGCTTTGGCTATCGGTTTTTTTGATGGTCTTCACCTTGGTCATCAGACTTTGATCAAGGAAGTAACCTCCTCCTGTTATACTCCTTCTATCCTCACCTTTTCCAGAAATCTCAAAGCGGAGTTACATAACCAAAAAGAAGAACTTCTCTTGTTAGAAGAAGAAAAAGATGACATGTTATCCTCTCTTGGCATCAAAAAAGAATTCATTCTTCCTTTTGATGAAGAAACAAGAAAGACTTCCGTAGAGGATTTCCTTTCCTTCTTACTCAAACTCAATCCCAAAGTGATTGTTGTCGGTCATGATTTCCGTTTTGCTAACATGGCAAAAGGAAAAGCAGAAGATTTACTAGCCTTACAACAGTACGGAATAAAAATCATCATTCTCAACCTTCTTGAAATCAATGAAAAGAAAATTTCTTCTTCCTCGATCAAGGAATTGCTCAAAGCGCACGAAATCAAAAAAGCCAATGCCCTTTTAGGCTATCCCTTCTCGATTACAGGAACAGTCATCCACGGATTACAAAACGGACACAAGATCGGTTTTCCAACGGCAAACATGGTTTATCCAAAAGATAAACTCGTCTTACCAAATGGGGTATATGAAACAAAAGTAGAGATTGATGGTAAAAGCTATTTTGCCATGACAAACATCGGTAATCACCCCACCATTGCCACCTTAAAAGAAAACATCATTGAGACTAATGTCATTTCCTATAGTGGAAATCTCTATAACAAGGTTATCAAAGTCTCGTTTATCCATTACATCCGTGAGCAGAAGAAGTTTTCTTCCTTAAAAGAATTGCGTGAGCAGTTATTAAAGGATATCAAAGAAATCAACAAAGATTAAATGCCGAGGTCTCCCTCGGCATTTTTATCATTCAGATTTGGTTTTCTTTCTGCTGGTGGTAGACTTGGTAGTCTTCTTAGCAGTGGTTTTCTTGGCACTTGCCTTTTTGGCTTCACGAGCAAGTCTAGCCTTTTCCTTTTCTTCAGGAGTCTTGTAGTTTTTGCCATAGACATCCTTTAAGGTGACTGGCTTACGATTGATGGCATCATTGATCATGACATCCATTTCATGAGCCTGATCATATAACTTATCAGCCTTGAAGATCAGTTCTGGAGTCTTGTAGATAGCAAGTTCTCTTGCCAACATAGAGCGGATCTGACCTTTGCGGTTGGTAAGATAACTGACAACCTCATCAATCTTATCTGGATCGATATGCGAGACATAGATGGTCGCATAGGAATAATCTGAAGTGACCTTGACTTCCGTAATGGAGGCAAAGTCAGTCAGACTGTTCTTGAGTTCATAGATGATGATCTTAGATAAATCCTTCTGGATGATACCAGTGACTCTACCTAATTTATCAGCCATTCTTGACAACCTCCTGACCAAAGGATTCTAAGACATCACCTTCCTGAAGGTTGAAGTTATCAGAGATGGTAAGACCGCATTCAAAGCCGGTGAGAACTTCTTTGGCATCATCCTTGAATCTCTTCAGAGAAGTAAGATGAGTCTTCAAGACAAGGTTATCATCACGGAAGACGCGGATAGAAGAATTGTTCTTGATCGAACCATCCGTGACCATACAACCAGCAATCTGACCGACCTTACTGGCCTTGAAAAGAGAACGAACTTCACAATGTCCGTAGATGACTTCTTCATAAGTTGGAGCCAACGTACCACGGAGGGCTTCTTCGATATCTTCAAGCATCTTATAAATGATGTTGTATTCGCGGATTTCAACGCCTTTTTCCTTAGCTAAATCCTTGATGGAAGGAGAAACCTTGACAGAGAAAGCCAAGATGATAGCGTGAGAAGCAGAGGCAAGGATGATATCGCCTTGGGAGACATCACCAGAGTTGCAATGAAGAATAGTAAGCTTGGCACCTTCAACTTCAATCTTTTGTAAGGAAGACTTGAGCGCTTCGGCACTACCTTCCGTATCGGCTTTGATGATGAGGTTGATATTGGTGGTTTCACCATTGGCGGCATTGGCAGCGACATCAGCAAGAGAAACACCAGATGGGTTAGCCGTAATCAAAGCGTTAGCTCTCTTTTCAGCAGCAGCACGGGCCGTCTTTTCATCTTCAAAGGCCATAAAACGGTCACCAGCGACAGGAACGCCAGATAAACCGGTGACAGAAACTGGTGTGGATGGACCAGCTTCTTTTAACATCTTGTTGAATTCATTGGTCATCTTTCTGACCTTGCAGTAATACTGACCAACAGCTAAGAAATCGCCGACATGAAGCGTACCATTCTGGACCAGTAAGGTAGCCTTAGCACCTTCCTTCTTATCCAAAGTGGCTTCAATGACACTACCGATAGCAGGAGCGGCGTTGTTGGCATGAAGTTCAAGAACTTCAGCCAACGTCAAGATACCTTCAAGAAGTTCGTCAACACCCTGATTGCGCTTGGCGGAAATCTTGAACATCATGGTATCACCACCCCAGTCTTCGGCAAGCAAACCTAAACCGGATAACTGGTTCTTGACTCTTTCTGGGTCAGCACCTGGCTTATCGCACTTGTTGATGGCAACAATGATCGGAACATTGGCAGCTCTGGAGTGATCTAAAGCTTCCATGGTCTGAGGTTTGACGCCATCATCAGCAGCGACGACAAGGACGACGATATCGGTGACAGAGGCACCTCTAGCACGCATCGCCGTAAAGGCTTCGTGGCCTGGAGTATCGATGAAGGTGATCTTCTTACCATCGATAACCTTCTGATAGGCACCGATTTCCTGAGTGATACCACCGTGTTCGCCACCCGTGATATTGGAATGACGAATACAGTCGATCAAGGTAGTCTTACCATGGTCGACATGGCCCATGATGGTAACCACTGGGGCTCTGGAATCATTGTCAGAATTCTTGTCAAAAATGGAAGCTTTGGTGAAATCATCGATAGCACCACCGGATTCCTTTTTGAAATCAAGGTCGTTGTTAATGCAGACTTCAGCGATTAATTCATCGTCTAAGACGGTGTTGAGGGAAATCATTTTACCCTGCATAAGGAAACTTTTGATGGTTTCACTTGGGGAGACATTGATTCGCTTACATAACTGATCCAAGGTCATTGGACCGTTGTAGATAAAGACACCATTTTCAACACCAGCACTTTGTTTTTTACCAAAAGCTGGCTTAGCGCCTTTAAAGTTTTTCTTTTTAGACATATTCTACCCTCCTATTATTACTTATCTTCTTGCAGGACTTTATGAATCGCAGAGGCAAGATTGTTATCGGTGATACAAAGTGCGTTGAGCAATTCATATCCAAGCATACCTTTGACATCATAACTTCCTGTATATCGATAGATGACTAGATGGGGATTCTTTTCCTGATACCTGGATAACTCGGCTTCTTTCTTGCTGGTGCAAGAAGGAAGGATCAAAAGAAAGTCAGCTTTCTTTTTACCAAGCATCTCTTCCATCTTTTGGCCTACATAGATGGCTTTCTTGCGAAGAGCAAAGCCGAAGTAGGCGTCAAGACTATTGATTTGTTTTGCTGTGAGCATCTTTGATCAACTCACTTTCCAACACTTCCAGTTCTTCCTTAGAGGCATACTTTCTAAGCAGGCCTTTCTGGAATACCTTTTTAAGTGTTTCTTCATCTTTATGAACATAGACACCACGTCCAGGAAGCTTATAATCCTTATCAAGAAGGAACTTACCATCTTGTTTGACAAGACGGTAAAGTTCTTCTTTAGGATAAGAAGTTCTGGACAAGATATCCATTCTTTGAATCGACGGTTTTGGATTCATTTAGTTGTTATCGTAGTACTCGTCGGAATCATACTGATCCAAATCGAGATCATCTTCATAGTTGTCGTAATTGTCATCAGCTTCTTCCATCTGAGCGAGTTCTTCCTCAGTGTAGATCGGCATGGCTTCGACCTTGCTGGCCTTAGAAGGAGCGACGCTCTTTTCTTCATCGTTCTTCTTCCACTTCTTCTTGTAGGACTTCGTTTCAGAT
>OMRU01000227.1 GCA_900313465.1 uncultured Clostridia bacterium | reverse complement strand
GTCAGTTCGACGACACCGAGGTTGCTGGAAAGATGTCCGCCATTAGAAAGACAGGCAGATAAGATATCTGCTCTGATATCACTGGCTAAGACACGTAACGCATCCTTGTCGAGAGCCTTGATGGAAGATAAGGAGGCGCTATTCCTGCTTTTTGTCATATTAACCTCTGTTGATGCTATCGCTGACGCTTTGTTCTAATTCAGATAATCTCTTTTCCATTTCTAAAGAGATTTTCTTTCCGTATTCATATACTTTGCTAGCTTCATCTAAAGGAAGGTCATCCTGATTCAAGCGTTCGAGAGTCATAGATGCTTCTTTTTCAAGTTCAGCATAAGAGAGAAGACTTAAATCGACTTCTTTATTTTTCTTTTCCGCCATAAGTTACTTCCTTTCTTTGATGACGGCAGTCTTTCTGCCATCATGGTACGTAATGGTAATCTTGTCATCTTCCTTCAACTGGTTGATGGAAGTGATCTTTTTTCCGTCTTTATAAATCAGAGCATAGCCTTTCAGGGCAAATTTTTCTGGATCGAGATTTTCTAGAAGAGAGGTAAATCTTTCTTTTTGTAGTTTCTTTTTCTGCAATAAGGAAGAAAAGAGATGGTCGATCTCACTAGTATATAACGACAGATTATTTTTCTTCCTCGTTAATATATTCTGATAATGAAGGGATAATTTTTCTTGATATTGATTTAATTGTTCTAATTCAAGACGAATTCTGCTTTTTGGTGAATAGGCTTCTAGTTTTTCTATATAAGCAGAAAGATTCATCATGTTTGTTCTTAGGATATTCTTCATGCTTTCATCAAGCTGGGAAGTAAATTCCATTCTCTTCTTGATGACTTCGTCCTTTGAAGGATTGATGAGACTTGCACCTTCTGTTGGAGTGATTGCTCTGATATCGCTGACTCGATCAGCAATCGCAAGATCGATCGTATGACCAATACAGGTGATAACCGGAATCTTACTTTCAGCAATCGCTAGAGATAATTTTTCATCATCAAAACAGGATAAATCCGTTTTTGAACCACCGCCTCGACCAAGAAGAATGCAGTCATAATCGCCCTCTTGAGCCCTAAGAAGAGCCTCGGTCATGCTTTTTGCGGCATTTTCTCCTTGCACGATACAAGGATATAATACGCTAGAGACGGGAAAGCGGTCATGAAGCGTCTTTAAGATATCTTGATATGCGGCCCCAGTTTCAGCGGTAAGAATTGCCACTTTTTTACAGTAAGCAGGAATTTTACGTTTCCTTTTCTCATCGAGATATCCAAGTTTATCTAGTTTTTCTAGTGTCTTTTTCTTCGCTAAAAGATTTTTTCCTTCCTGGGATTTAAGAATTTCAACTTCATTACCCCATAAGGTGACACTGCTTCCATGAGGATAATAAGATAGCTTACCCGTGATCATGATGACATCGCCGACCTTGATCTCTTCTAGATGATAGTTGTTGTTATAGAAGGTAGAAAAGGCACAACGCAAAAGAGGGGAATTGGTCTGTTTATTTCCCTGGTCACCAAGTTCGATATAGGAGAATTTGCCAAGTTTGATGGAATAGACTTCACCATAGACAGGTAAATTGCTAAAAGCCGGATTTTCAAAGGCGGCTTTCAAAATCTGGGAAATCTCCGAAACGGAGTAAGCTTTCATACTTATGCCTGATACTGATAATCGGGAATGACTTTATCCAAGACAGCGTTGATGAATTTGTGATCGTTGACCTTGAGATAGTTCTTGGCTAGATCGACCCATTCATTGATGACGACTTTTCTTGGGGCTAACTTGACATAGTTACCCTCCGCAGCACCAGCAATCAAAATAGCCTTAGCAACATCATCTAAACGGGAGAAAGTCCAGTTGACCAAATGGTCAGAGATGGCTTTTTCAAGTTCTTCGATATGTTCTAAGCCAAATGCGTAGATGGCTTTGGAAAACTTAGGAACGTCGTTGATATCACTAACACCATAAATGGAATTGATGACATCGGTAGCATCAAATTCATCCTTGTTTTCAATGTTCAGAAAGACCTGGTAGAACGCCTGCATGGTCTTTGTTCTTTCGTCTTTACGAGAATATGTTTTCATAATGTATCGCCTTTCGTAATGTGTATGGTATTGGCTTGTAAAGCTAATTTGACTTCATAGTCTTCCATTCTCTTGATGATTCTTACACCATAAAGGAATAAGCCAATAAAGATAAGATGAAGAAGAATCGTAATAAAATAATCCACAACCATGTAATGAATGCCACTACCTGTAAGGAAAATGGAGCATAACGTAGTTGGAATGATCATGACGCTATCAAAGAGATAAACGCCAAAAGAGATGTAATAAGGAAGTTTTTTTCCTTTGACG
>OMRU01000079.1 GCA_900313465.1 uncultured Clostridia bacterium | reverse complement strand
TTCACTCAGGAAGTTGCTGAAGGCGAAAATGCTTCTATGACCTTTGATTGTCTTAAGGATGGTACATATAAGTTTGCCTTTGCCGCTTATCACGTTGAGGAAGTCGGCACTTGGACTTTTGCTAACTATTCCTTTGGCTACACTGGCTCTGATAACATCGAGCATAAGGCTACCTTGGCTCATTAATGTTAACCCCTTTAAAAAGGCTTCCGCAAGGAAGCCTTTTTGCTTGGTCATTTTGTTTTAAAGGGAATCAGTTAAAACGTTTTTCAGTTCATCATGAGAAGTTGGTTTATTGATTTTAGACTTGCTTGTAACTGAATTTGGTATTGGTAAGTTGATGATAAGGAAGAACATATTACCTTGAGTTCTCACGTTCATGGTTCCGTTGTTGTCGCTTACAATCATACGGATAGATTTCATACCATATCCGTGGCGACGTTCTTGCTTGGTGGTGTGGATAAGACCGTTTTGGATATTTCTTTCACCTTTGAAATAATTGCATTCATCAATGACGATCTGATTGTTCTTGCATTTGATATTGAAGGAGATGATCTTGTTTTCTTCTTCGACATCTTTGCTGGCTTCAATGGCGTTATCGATGATGTTGGAAAAGAGGTAATAGAGTTGACTTGAGGGAAAGTGTTCAAGACCTTTTCCTTCACAAAGATAAGTGAAACGAATCTTGTTTTTATCACAGATAAGAGATTCGGAATATAACACAGTATCAAGTACCGGATTACCGGTATTGATGTTCTTGTCGTAGACGTCGATAGATTTCTGAATGGAATTGACTTCTTCTTGGGTGAGTTTATCTTGGTATTTTTCTAGTTGATGACGCATATCATGAGCTTTCATGTTGATGACTTCGATATTGGTCTTCAAGGCTTCATATTGAGCTTGGTTGGAGATGAGAACCTGAGTCATGATCTGATGGTCTAGTTTATAACTCGATTCTTTTAAGATGTTGGTTCTGATCAGTAACAGCAATAAACAGACAAGACCCATCAAGGCTTCACAACAGGTATAGAGTTCAAGATTGTTGTTAGCGAAGATGATGATAAAGGTTTTAATGATGACAAGGGCAAGTAACATCATCAAGGAAATGGTGACGATTTTTAAGGAGATGGATTTATCCTTGATGGTGTTGATTTTCTTTCTGAAGAGCCAATAAAGGAAGAGAACAACTAAGACATGGAATAAATCGAAGATGAGGCTGTTGAGGTACATGTTATCAAAGAGCATGAGGATAGACTCTCGAGGATTATGGCCAGTAAACAGGGAAACGAGAGTATAGGTGACATCCACGATTTCTCTGATGCTTAAGGCTGTGACCCAGGTAAGAAGGGTATTTGTCCATTGTTTTTCCTTATAGCAGATAATTAAAGTCATAAGCGTTAAGGAGTAGAAGGATAAGGTAGCCAGCATTTTGAAAATCGACGAATTAGGCCAGAGACTTCTTAGATACCCTAATAGACATGCCCAGGCAATATAGAAGATGACAACGATAGGCAAGATGATAAAGAAGTGTTTTCGCCGTGGAAGTTTCTTGGAAAATAAAAAGGTACATAAAAGATATTGAAAGATTTCAATGATATAGATGATCTGATTGATATTGTTGAAGATGCCAAGGGTGGATAAATAATAGACGATGATCATATTTTATTTCTTGAAGTCTAAAAAGGCTTTGACGACCTGGTTCATTCTTGGACGAGAAATCTTGAGTCTTGTTCCATCTGAAAGAATCATATCTCCGCCTTGGATGTTGTTAGCATAGCGAAGGTTGACTAAGTAGGAGGAATTGATTCTTAAAAAGTCGGTATCCTTGAATTCTTCTTCGCATTCCTTCATCGACTGATGCTTGACGTAGGTAAAACTTTCATTGTCATGGAAAATCAGACGATGGAGATCCGTCTCAATATAGGTAATGCTATCCATCGATAACTTGATGATGGAATCATTGTTGACGAACGTGACAGTACGACTGTTCTTCAAAGTGATTCTTGATAGGCAACGATTCAGTTTGATCTTGAACTCGGGGTAATTGATTGGCTTGACGATATAGTCTTCCGCATTGACCTCATAGCCTTCGATCGCATATTGGGTAAGGGAGGTGATGAAAATGATGGTGACGCTTTCGTCTTTCTTTCTGATTTCTCTTGCTACTGCCATGCCGGTAAGTCCAGGCATACGGATATCAAGGAAAATCAAATCTGCGTCGTATTCATAAGTCTCGAGAAATTCTAAAGGGGAGTTATAACTTTGCACGTGAAAAAGGCAATTTTCCGTTTGGGAATATTGCTCTAAAAATTTTTTTGTCAGGTCAACTTGAGTCTGATCATCCTCAAGAATGACCACTTTGATCATATCCATGGTCTTTCGTTCTCCGTTAGTTATTATACTACTTTGTTTGCTCTTTATTGAACATGCCTTCTGCAGAATTTGTTTTTCAGAGTGCAAATTTTGTAGGCAAAATAATCAAAACTATCTGTTTCTTTAAAATAAACATGAGTAAAGCGAGGACTTTATTATGAAAAATAAGAAATTGATTCCGTTAGCCTTATTGATGCTGGTATCCTGTGGGGGTGGTAATTCCTCTATATCAGAGAGTGTTTCAAAAGATAATTCGTCAGTAATATCAAGTG
The DNA here is from genome assembly GCA_900313465.1 of uncultured Clostridia bacterium. Taxonomy (GTDB): domain Bacteria; phylum Bacillota_I; class Bacilli_A; order RFN20; family CAG-288; genus Enterosoma. The sequence continues at coordinate 2,155 of OMRU01000079.1, read as the reverse complement.
AAACAAGTTCTTCTATCATTGATTCTTCCTTACAGGAGAATGTTTTTGAGGAAAGAGCGGATTATTCTTCCTTACCGTATTTAGAAAAGCTAAGTGATCTAAAGAAGGAAAAACAAGAATGGCACAACGCCAAATGGATCTGGTATAGCAAGAATCCAGCGGATAGTTATTTTGCTTTCCGCAAGAAATTCAATTTGGATAAGACTCCTAGTAAAGCCATCTTGTCCTTATCCGCAGATTCTAAGGCCACCATTTTTGTCAATGGCCAATTAGCCTATATCGATTGCAACATCAAACGAGGAATGACGGAGTATGATTCCTTCTATAGCGAATATGACATTACTTCTTATCTGAAGAAGGGTGAAAACCTGCTTGCTTTTGAAGTGGATTATTGGGGAAGAAGTGCTAACTCCTCTATCTCCTCTAACCAAGGTGGGCTATTATTTGATCTGAGTCTTGATGATCAAAGCCATATTGTCTCTAATACCTCCGTCAAAGTAAAACGAATTGCCAGCTATCGCAACAAGTCACAATTAAAAGAGAATTATCCAAATCATCCTACTTCTTCCTTCTTGGCTGAACAGGATATCTATTTTGATTCCCGGTTATATGAAGACTTTACTACTCTTGAATATGACGATTCTTCTTTTGAACCTGCTAGTATTGTCGGTGAAGTAGGTTATCTTCCTTTTGGCGATACCTACTTATGTGATTTACCACCATTTGATGTCGATAAAAAAGTCACTCTAATGAGTGACCCTGGTCAATTTTTAAATCAAAAGACCAATCAGTCTACCATCATGACGTTCCATCTTGATGAGAACCAGCAGTTCTTACCCTATTTTGAACTAGATAGTGAAGAAGAAGGAAAGGTCATCACGTTCTATACCAACAGCAAGACGACTCAAGGGGTGACTTCCTTTATGGATGACTATGTCACCAAAAAGGGAAGTCAGTCTTATCAGCAACTGTATTATCGAACGGGATACCAGTTCATCATGGAAGTTCCCTCTGGTGTGACCATCAAAAAGGTAGGATATCTGAAAACGGGTTATCATGCTAAAAAGACAGGCCTTTATCAAAGCGATAATGATAACCTTGATACCTTGTGGAACAAAGCCTACAACACGATGAAAATCTGTATGCGCGACAATTATATGGATTGTCCAGAACGCGAACGTTCTCCTTATACTGGCGATGCTGCAAACCAGATTGCGGAGACTTTATATTCCTTAGATGAAGATGGCTATAAATTAGCCAAGAAGACTTACACCTCTCTTCTTGGCTGGGTTAAGGATGATGGGATTATTCCTACCCGTTGGCCAAGTGCGACAACCAATGAAATTCCGATGCAGAATCTTGCCTGTATCATCACCACTTATGATTATTATCTTCACACAAATGATATCAAGACGATGAAGTTGATTTATCCGATCTATAAAGAATATCTGAAACTGTGGAACATGAGAGAAGATGGCTCAGTGGAATACCGCTCAGGCTCTTTCCCTTGGGTTGACTGGGGAAGTGACTATGATTCGGAAGTCATGGAGCAAGGCTGGTATTATTGGGCGATGGAAAAAGTCTTGTCTTTGGGCAAGGATATCGGGCTTCTTGAAGAAAGCGACAAGAATCTATTTGAAGCAAGAAGAACCTCGATGAAGAATATCTTCCACAGCAAATATCTCACACAAGGTGGCTTTGCCTCACTTATCGACGAGGAAAAACAAGAAAGAAGAAGTATTGATGACCGCGCTAATGCCTTAGCGGTATTATCCGGATTAGCCGACATAGAAGATTATCCTTTGATGAGTCAGGTTCTCTCCAGTGTGAAAAACGCCTCTCCTTATATGGAACGATTTGTTTTAGAAGCTCTTTGTGAGATGGGGGAATTCTCCCTAGCTAAAACACGTATGCTTTCTCGTTATGAAGGCATGATTACTCATGAGGCCTCGACTTTATGGGAGGACTGGTCACCAGAGGCAATCTCAGGAACCATCAATCACGGATGGGCAGGTGGACCTCTTGTCGTCATGAGCAAATACTTTGCCGGTATCAGACCACTTAGTGCTGGTTATCAGTCCTGGTCTATCTCCCCAGCAAGAGTTTCTACTTCTTATCAGTCCTCGACTTATACTCCAGAGGGTCTATTATCCTA
>OMRU01000069.1 GCA_900313465.1 uncultured Clostridia bacterium | reverse complement strand
TAAAGAACGGCGATTGGCGGTAGCTAAAGCCAAGGGCATGCCTGATGATTTGAGATAGTCGAGGAATTCCTTGACGCCGGGTTTAGCAACAATGGTATATAAGTAGGCGTCTTTGGACCAGTTGATCCAAGTCTGGGCGATAGTTTCTACCGAATCGGGAATATGATAGGTCTCTTTGGTGTACTCAGCCATTTCCATGAAGGACATGTGGGCAAGTTCCTTGCCGTAATTGGCAGGGACTTCCATACCATAGGAATGGAAAAATCTTTCATCGATATCATCCCAGATGCTAAGTGAATCGACTAATGTGCCATCCATATCGAAGATGCAGGCTTTGATGTTTTCTAAAAATGATAAAGGTTTCATGCCATAGATTATAACTTAAATGATAATTAAACTTGTAATTAAAATGAAATCGTTTTTTAATTAGTTGTATGAATTATGTTTTCTTCGATGTGGAGTGCGCCAATTGTCTCAATGGTGAAGGAAAAATTTGTTCCTTTGGCTATGTCAAGACAGATGAAAACTTCAAGGTTATCAAAAAGAAGGATATCCTGGTTGATCCAGCAGCCCCATTCTTGTTAGGCAACGCCAAGACAGGCAATGGCATCAAGCTGGCTTACCCTCTTTTCCGTTTTCAAAGAGCTCGCACTTTTCCCCACTACTATAAAGAGATCAAAGCCTTGCTTGAGGATGAAAACAACCTCTGTCTTGGCTTTGCTGTGAATCAGGATGTCTCTTATATCTCTTATTCCTGTAAGAGATATGGTTTACCCATCATTGAATTCAAGTTCTATGATATTCAGAAGATGGAAAAGGAACTCAATCACCGTGCCAATATCTCTGGTCTTGATCATCTTGTTGAAGAATATCATCTGACTTCCTATACCTATCATCGTTCAGATGATGATGCTTTGATGACCATGGAAGTCTTCAAAGCTTTGCTTGATCAGAATCATTTTTCCTTACAGGATGTTTTAGCCTCTTTTCCGGATGCTCTAGATGATACGGATCACTTCCTTAAGCTACAGGTTCAAAGACAAAAACAGAAAGCCTTGAAGAAAGCCCACAATGAAAAAATCAGCCAGTTCTTTGCACCCTCTCAGACTCGCTTTGATATCAATTTCTATAATCCAAAGTTATATAAGAAGGCTTTCTTCATGGATTATGCTATTCTTAGCAAGGAAATGGACTATCTTCTGAAACACAAAGAAACCATGATTGCTCATGGTATGATATTGACGAGAAATCCTTCTCTTGCTCATGTGGTGATTGTCGAAAATATCAAGAAGAAACCAAACATCCCTTCTCTTCCTAAGAAAATCATCTATATGAGTCTTGAAGAACTGAAAATAGAATTAAGCAAAAAGAGGAACTGATCATGCAGAGTATTGAAAATGAAGAACTCAGAATCGGCGTTAGTGAATTAGGTGGTTCACTTACTTCTATCTTCGAAAAAAAGAAGAATATCGAACACCTTTATCAGCCAAGCCCAAAGGCCTGGCAAGGACAAGATGTCTTTATCTTTCCTATGATTGCCAGATTGGTGGATTCCACCTATACCATCTCTGGAAAAGAATATGAATTCAAGAATCATGGTTTGATCCGTTATATGACAGGTTCGTGTCAGAAAGACAATGGGGATTTAAAAATCATTTTCCATTCCGAGCAAGAAACATTAAAAAGATATCCGTTCCAGTTTAAGGCTGAAGCGGTTTATCATCTTGAAGGCAAAACGTTATCTGTTTCCTATCATATCTATAACGAAGATCAGAAAGATATGCCGTTTATGGTCGGTGGTCATCCAGCCTTTATGCTTCCGGGTGTTGAGAAAGAAGATTTTTTTGATATCAGAGGAAATTACATCACCTTTCCTAAGAAACTGAAGTTAGTCAGAATCAGACAAGAAGAGACATTCTCCTTTAACCTTGAGGATGAAGACTTCATGGAAACAGATCATATCGATTTAAGCAAGGAATTGTTTGCGGATAAGAACACCATCATCTTAAAAGCTGATGATTTTGAAGAACTCAGTCTTCATAAGAAGGATGGCTCTATGATCACGATGAACAAGAATAAAGCCAAATACCTTGCTCTCTGGTCTGGTAATGAGTGGGGCAATTTCATTGCCATTGAACCCTGGAATGGCATTCCTGATTATGTCAATCCCAACAAAGATTTCTATCAGAAACCAGGCGTTCAGGTCATCAAACCAAACGAGGAATATTTCTTTAGTTATTCCATTACCATTGCTGATTAGAATAATCCTTTCATCCAATAGTGCTATTGGGTGAAAGGATGTTTTTTTGTCGAACAAAAAACTGGTTGAGACATTTTTTCTCAACCAGTATGTTTTTGAATCTGTTATTTGATCAAAGTGACTTTGATCTGTGGTAATAAAGATTCCCAGAGTTCATAGGAACCGAGATGTTCACTAAAGGCGGTAGCACCACCAGCGGCCATGGAATACTGAAGTCTTTCTTCAATAGACTTGCCTTCGGCTAAGCCCTTGATGAAACCGGCGATAGAGGAGTCGCCAGCACCGACAGCAGAAACCTGAGTACCGTGAGCATTGGTGCAGTGATAGACATGACCATCTTCGGCGAAATAATAAGCACCGCGCTTACCAAGAGTGACTAAGACTGTCTTTGGACCTCTTAACTTCATCTCTTCGCCACCGATGATGATATCTTCATCGGTCTGCATTTCACGACCGACAAGATCAGCTAATTCTTCTTCGTTTGGCTTGATCATGAAGGGGTGTTCTGGTAAAGCGTTGTTCAAACACATACCGACAGTATCCAAGATGGTGATAGCACCAACTGGGTTGATGTAGTTTCTCATCAAGTCTCTGTACAGAGTCTTTTCTTCCTGGCCTAAGGAACCAGAGAGGATGACAATATCATCTTTCTTGAGATTGTCATGGAAGAAGTTGAACATCTTGGTCAAACCTTCGTTGGAAATCTTAGGAGCGGATGGGTCGAATCTCAAATCGTGGATGGAACCGGTGATGACGACGTCGATACGGCTATCACCGATTGTGGGAAGATAGACAGCCTTATCGAATGACTGATCGACTAAGTCCTGAATGTCCTTACCGACTTTGCCACCGACTGCGATAACAGGGGTGGAATCTAATTTGAGGTTCTTGAGCATCATGGAAACCGTGATACCTTTACCTCCTAAAGAGAAACCGTCGTTTCTTGGACGATTGACACCGTCAATCTTGACTGGGGTGTCGCCCATTGAGAGGGAATAATCAATGGCTGGTGCAACAGTTAATGAGTAAATCATTATATATAAATCTCCTATTTATATTACTTTAGTATTTGGCTTCAACCGTCTTGATGAGGGAACGATACTTCTCATCGACATGGTCGGTGATCAGAATTGGACGAGTGAAGTCTGAGAAGGTTGCGGTAGCGATGTGATCAAACTTGGTACTATCCGAGAGGATATAGACGGAATAACATTTGGTGATGACAGTCGACTTAATGGCACACTCCTGAGGGTCAGGCGTAGTAAACTTTGCCTGTGGATGAATACCATTGGTTCCAAAGAACCCCATATCGAAGTTGAAACGCTTTAAGAAGTCTAAGGCATATGATCCGATAAAAGCGTTGGTAGAGATCTTCAATTCACCGCCGGTACAATAGCAAGTGAGATTTCTCTCAGCCAGTTTCTGAGCAAGCAATGGTGAATTCGTGACATAGTATGTATTCTTGGTCTGTGGCAAGAAGGAAATCATGCTGGCGACAGTAGTAGAAGCATCTAAGTAGACACAAGAACCGTCCTTGATGAACTGAGCCGCACGTTTGGCAATCTGTTTCTTGATTTCTGGTTCAGAACGTTCACGTTCTAAATATTCTTTATCGACTCGATCGAATTTGAAGTTGCCGGAGAAATGCAGACTGGCTGCACCACCGTGAACTCTCAATAATCGATGTTCCTGTCCCATTCTCTGTAAATCTCGGCGGATGGTAGATTCACTTGTTTTGAAATATTCCGCTAGAGATTCGACAGAAACGAATTGACTTGGACTCTCTTCTAAGATTCTGAGAATCTCTTCATCTCTCGATTTCTGACCCATAATAGCACCTCACACAAAAAAATCTACACTATTTTACTAAATCAAACACGCAAAGTACATAAAAAACGAGCATTTTATTGCTCGTTTTGCATATTTTTCAATACGTCAAGATAATTTTGCTTGCTTTCGCAGTGTACTAAGGCTAAACGATATTTCTTTACGTTTTCAAAGCCTTTCATATAGTGTACGGAGACGGAGCGCATGATGCCGCTAGCCTGTCGTTCGTCTTTGATGGAGTAGATATATTCGATATGTTTCTTTAAGTCGATGATCTGTTGTTCTAAAGAATCGGCTTTTGGTGCTAATCCTTGTTCGATTCGGCACATATTTTCAAAAACTTTCGGATAGCCTAAGGCTTTGGTGCCAATCATCAAAGCGTCGGCGTTGGTTTTCTGGAAGACATCAAGGAAGTTTTCACTAGTGATTCCACCATTGGCAATGACCGGAATGGATAGATTCTTCTTGATATCGGCAATGACATCATAATGAACTGGTCCTGAGAAGAACTCACTTCTGGTTCTTCCATGAACAGCGATGGCTTGTACGCCAACTGCTTCTAATTGTTTACATAAGGAGACCATATCGATGATGTTAGAAAATCCGATACGCATCTTGATGATGACTGGTTTAGAAGAAATCTTAACTAGTTCTTTCATGAGATCGACTAGTTCATCTGGACGATTTAGCCAGGATGAACCAGCGTTTTGTCTGATTACTTTAGGAACAGGACAACCGCAGTTGAAATCCAAGAAATCATAGTTGCCTCTTTCTTCAAAAAGAGGAACGGATTTTAAGATGATATCTTTCTTGCCACCAAAAATCTGCAAGGCGAGTTTGGTATCACCTTCTGTCTGTTTATCTAGATGGGTATCCTTTAGATCTTGTTGTGTCGCTTTGGATTTGTAATATAGAGATTCACAGGATTCCATTTCCGTATAGACAAGTCCAGCACCATAATCAGCGCTGAGCTTTCTTAAGGAATAGTCCGTATATCCAGCTAGAGGAGCTAAGACATATCTAGAGGGTATATATAAAGGAAATCCTGCGCTTAGGCAGGATTTCTCTCCTCGAGTGATTTCAGTAATTCTTTGGCTTCATCTTCATTGATGACTTTTACGCCAAGACTTTCCAGTTTTCTTGTCGTGATTCCTTTACCGGCAATCAGTTTGCCAGAGAACGAACCATCATAAATCTGATGAACACCACAGCTTGGTGATCTTTCTTTCAGAATCGCCAATTTGATGTGATACATTCTGACGATGCTGCTTGCCCAATAGGCGCCATCATGATAGTTGTCGCTGACATCTCTGCCCTTTATAGTGACGACTTTGCCATTGACGATTTCGGCAGGATGACGTGGGGTCTTTAATCCACCGCTGACTTCCGGGCAGATAGGAATCAAATCATAATATTTGGCTAAAGCGCGGATTTCTTTTGTCAGCGTGTTTTTGCCATCATAGCGACAATTCTCACCGATCAAACAAGCGGAAACTAATATTTTTTCTTTCATAGCCTATATATTCTATGACATTTTGGCAAAACAAAGAAGAATTAATCAAAGAGAAAAGCTCGATTTGGCAATCGAGCTTATATAGATTTACTTCAATAAGGATTTCTGAACTGGGACGATCACGCTGTTCCAGGTGTTGTTGATGTAGGTAGCAACACTCTCATCCAAAACGGCATCGACAAGAGCGTTGATCTTTTCCTGATAGGTGGTGTCAGAGGCAAATTTGCTGACATTGGCAGCAATGACATTGGCTCTTAAATCAGCTACGTCACCTGATTCCACTGGTAAGGAAGTATCAGCAGTAAGGTTACCAGTCAAAGCAGTGTTGCAAGGTAAGACGGCATAGTCATAGTCATCCTTCTGGGCGACCAACTGGTTTTCATCGATTAAAGTGATATTGGAAGGAAGATTGATCGGATTGCCACTATTATCGGTTTCATAAGAAGAGATGACACCATTAGCGACAAGTAAATCTAAGGCTCTGATTTCATTTGACACATCAGAACAGATTTCATAAGTGGCTGTGGTTTTCTTTGCTTCAAAATCACTTGCACTGGATTTGCCAGCATAGATTCTGAGCGGTTCGAAATGAACTTCGGCAGCAGGGAAGACTTTCTTATAGGTGTAATCTTCACTATAGGTTGCATTACCGGAATCAAACTGCTGCAAATAAGGGCGATGCTGGAAATAGTTGGCGTCGTAATCATTGTTGTAGACACCATCATTCTGAATGGTCCAATCCAAGATGGTAACCTTCAGATCATAACCTTTTTCCTTCAATAATGGTTTGACGGCATTTTCTAAGACTAAAGCGTGTGGAGATTCACTGGCAGCAATGGTGATGACATTAGAAGAACTGTTATCTCCACAGGAGACTAAACCAGCAAGAGAAACGGCACTGAGTAATAATGCTTTGATATTTTTCATTTTAATTTTTTCCTTTTATCGAGTTTTTTGGCTAGATATAAGCCGAATTCCTGAATTAACTGCACTAAGACAACGACGACAACAATCAAGATCCAGAAGGATATTTGAGTCAAAAAGTCACCGGTATGTCTGGTATAGAAGGACCAGATGTTGGCAATCAAACCGCCGGCGCCGATGTTATAGGCAAAGGAGGTGTATCCGATGATGTTGACAAGCGTAACTGCAAAACCCATCAGTAAGGATGGTTTGGCTTCTGGAAGAATGACTTTGCTGATGATCTGCCAATCGCTAGCGCCAAGAGAGCGGATGGCTTCCACCTCTCCGGCATCGACATCAGCTAAGGACTGCTCTACAATTCTTGCCACGTAGGCAAACGAAGAAACAAATAAGGGAATGATCATGGTGTACCATTGACCAGAACCGCGACCGACAATAAATCGGTTAAGAGGAATTAACAAGACCGTGAGAATCA
>OMRU01000217.1 GCA_900313465.1 uncultured Clostridia bacterium | reverse complement strand
TATATCAAGGAAGGTATCTGGAATCGATTCAGAATCTCTTTCAGAGCATCGGGTTATTCCTTTATTTCCTTATATAATTATGCGACGGGAGAATGGGAAGTTGTCGGCTCCAGTTTTTCTGGCTATTTCCCAGGCTATGGTTTTTCCTCTGGTAACAAAGGCGATATCAACGGCTTCAGAATCGTCAACCAGAAGGGTAAGGACAAAGGCTATTCCTATATCTCTGATTTAAGACTTGGTTTGACTATCAGCACTGATACGGAAGTCAATCCAAACAGAGCAAATGGTATTGGTGAAATCACCAATTTCGAAAAGTCCGTCTTCATCAATGCCGATGAAGCTGAGACTCCCGATAGCATGAAGGTGGAAAACTTCATCGTTCATAACCGTTTTGATGACTCTGATACTTATACCTTTGAACAAGATTACACCATCAGCACCACCAGAACTATTATCAACGAAGAAGAAACCGAATATCGTTATCTCTTCACTCTTCTTGAAACAGGTGAGACAAAGACCCTCACCCAGACAGTCTATACGTATCATAGCGCTGATGCTGGTCAGTTAATCAAGTTCAAAGCAGGCGCGTTAAAAAAGGTCAGTGCCCAAAGCAATAAAGCGACTATCACCTTAACAGGTAATGTCAACCGTAACGATGGTAAACTCTGCTATGTTGTCTTAAAGGCTGGCGCTACTAAGCCAAGTGCGACAGAAATCATCAACAAGACTCAGAAATATGATGTCTATGCCTTGCTTGTCACGACTTCTGGTAACAGCGCCATTGCCGAAAGTCTTGATATTTCCACCATCGTCAACATTTCCTCTTGTGAAGACTTCTATCAGATGGCTAACGATGTCGATACTGCCTATTCCACCTTCCGTTTGACTGCCGATATCGACTTTGCCGATTATTACTGGAATTATGATAGCAACAGCTTTGAATTCCACGGTAAGTTAGATGGCGAAGGTCATACCATTCGCAATTTAACCATTTCTTCTACCGAAAGCAGAGTTGCCCTATTCCCATACTGCTATGGTGATATCAGCAACATCACGTTTGAAAACTGTCAGGTCTATGGTGCCGATAATGTCGGTCTGATCGGCGGAAACATCTATGGGGGCACTTATGAAAACCTCATTTTCAAAGATTGTGTCACTTCTGTCGAGCCTACTTTAACCAGTGCAGGGGAGGGCTACTTTGGCGTCCTTGGTGGCCGTTGCAGAGGCGATGGTAAAATCGTCAATGTGAAGAATGTCAGCATTGAAAATATGCTGGTTGAATGTCCAAAATACTGCGGTTTACTTACCGGTGGCGTAGAAAAAGGAGTTGTCTGCAACATCGATAACATGTACGCCACAGGTTCTGTGGATACCGATGGTGCCGCTGTCGGTCTGATCGGTAGAAACAGAGGTAATACCACTATCAACAATCTTGTTTGCTTCTTAAACATCCTCAACGCCAAGAAGGAAGTCGGTGTTGTCGCCGGTCACAACAAAGAAGGCGCGAAACTTAGTGTCAACAATGCCATTCTCGATTTGAAGATTCGTATGATCACCCAGCCTGGGTATTTTGGTTCCTTTATCGGTTCACACGATGCTGCCACCAGTTCTTATTCCTATAAGAACGTCGCCTATATCAATGAAGATTATTCCGATATCGCTGAAAATATCACCAAAGATATCAAGGCTTACGATGTCGGTGAAAAGATCATCAGCCCTAAAGATGCAAGAGAATGGGAAGAAAATACCTTCATCAGAGACTTCAACACCAATTTGTTCTTCCAGTATGACTCTTCCAAGAACAAACCTGTTCTTGCCTTAAGAAATGAGAGTGAATTATCTTTCACTCACAATCAGTTTGAACGTTATGTCGATGAGTTAGTCGAAGATAAACCAACTCAAAACCACTACTATCTCATCAAGGCTGGAAACATTCTTGCCCATCTTAGCAATGATGAACTTGCCAAGGTTGATGCAACGAAAAAGTCGAAATACGATAAGTGCTTAAAAGATTATCAGGATCTTGTCACCAGCCTTCTTGCTGTGGTTGATGAAATCGGATTAGGAGACTAATAACATGAAAAAGAAATTGTGGTTAATTTTACCAGTTCTTGGTTTACTTGCCTCCTGTGGCGAGAATAGTTCCATTACTCCATCTTCGACAGTTCCTGAAAATGATTCTTCCGTCACCTCTAATCAGATTGTCGATCGTTTTGATCAATCGACAAACTTCTATGCCATCGATATGGATTACATCATGACTTATGAGGGAAGCAGAGTCTCTACTGGTGTTGAATCCAAGAAAGTCTATCTTGGAAAAGACAAAGACGGTTTTGACGTCAAGGTCGAATTCATGATCGGTTACTTCACTTCCATCTCCTCCCTTGAGAATAACTCAAAAGAAGAAACAACCAGTTATAGCATCTATCATTCTCCAAACAAAACCTACACCCTCATGCCAGATAGTTCCTACAAGGTTCAGGATGCAAACCATGATATCAAACCATATCTCTGTCCATTCGATTTTGCTAAGTTGACCGCCATGGAAGAAGAACAAGATGGCTTTGAAACGATTGTCTCTGCCAAAAACAAAAGATGAATTATACGAATTGTCGAAGAAATTTAACGAAATGTTCGAGCGCTTGGAATTTTCGTTTGAGAAGGAACGTCAATTCACATCAGACGTATCCCATGAACTGCGGACCCCTATTACCATAATCAGAGGTTACAATGATATTGTCAGCGACAGTCTTGAGAATGATGACCCTAACAAGCGTTACTGCAACCTGATCGGCAGCGAAACAAAGCGCCTTGAACGGCTGGTACGGGCGCTGCTGGATATCAGCAGACTGCAATCAGCTGACAAGTTAAAGGTTTCTGATACCCAACCGCTGCCCATAGCGGAAATTATCCGCAATGTGGCGGAAAAACTGAAAATTAAAGCGGAGCCCAAAAACATAACATTGAAGCTGCATCTGGAAGAAAATACAGAGATTTACGGAAACGGCGATCAGATCGTACAGCTGGTGCTGTTGTTAGGGGACAACGCCATCAAATACTCTCCGGAAGGCAGTTATGTCCGTTTTGAAACCAGCCTGCTTGCAAACGGTTCCTTTGAGATGAGCGTTGTTGATAACGGTCCCGGGATCCCGAA
>OMRU01000080.1 GCA_900313465.1 uncultured Clostridia bacterium | reverse complement strand
TTGGCTATCGACCAACTATAAGGATTGTTATAAAGATAGTAATATTCCGATTCATTGAAGATCAAGGAATCGGTATATTTCTTCTCATGGTATTTGTCATAAGGAAGAAGTCCATGTACATGATAAATATCCGCCTTGGCTTCCTGATCGACAAAGGAATTTTCATCATAAACGACCGTATATCTGATTTTTCTCTTCTTGAGAAGGTATTCCAAATTCGTATCGTAGTTATAGGTGATAATCGAAGTGTGTTCGTGCTTTTCAATATAGTTGACACAGCGATATAACGTCGCATCAGGATCATCAAAGCCCTTAGCTTCCTTAAACAGATATAATTCACGGTTTAACGATTCATAAGAATCAAAACCCGAGGTTTTCATCACCATAGAGGTGGTAAAAAGTTCCTTACCCACATATTGCTGAATCTCAGAAGCAAACTTGTAATCACCCTTGTAGAAATCGTTATTCAGAGAGTCGAGAAGCTGACTCCAGCTAGGTGCACCATAATCGACATTGATTCCTGCACCCATGACTAAATCCACGTGCAATTTGGACGTATAGAAACGCATCAGCCACAAGACAAACGTAGAGGCTGAATCATTGATATTCTCATTATTCTTATCATGGGATAGATGATAAAGAAGATCATCAGTGACATTGGATTTTTTCGGCTTATAAAGGAAGGAAATCTTTTGTCCTTCCATATAACCGATCGCATAGAAATTCGCATTGGAAAAATAGATGTTTAAAGAGGCTTCTGGCTCATAGAATTCCATATCCAGGGAATTTGTCCTGACAATGTTGACATTGCCCATAATATCCATCTTTTCGGGGTTGAAACGAGAAAGAGAAGGATAGATATGAGTCACATATTTATGGATGTGATCCTTCTTGGAATGAACGATGCATTTGAAGTTGCAGGTCGGATCAAAATTAAAGCCAAAAGACCTCAAGACAATATTGGAATAGGGAATATTGGCATAATAAAACAAGAACAGAAGAACCAAGAGCGATTTCTTTTGGAAGAGATATTCTTCTTTTTTTGCTTTTTCCATAGATGCCTCCCTCAGATCATGAATATTATATATGGTTATCTCTCAAAAAAGAAAAGAACAAAAGAAAAAATCCCGTTTCTTGATCAGGGAAACGGGATTTTATCATTAGTAGGTTAAGGTAACTGAGTTATTGAGATTAGTCAATAATTTCAGCGACGGTACCAGCACCGACAGTGTGACCACCTTCACGGATGGAGAACTTGGTCTGGGCTTCGAGAGCGATTGGGTGGATAAGTTCAACTTCGAGAAGAACGTTATCACCTGGCATAACCATCTGAACATCGGCTGGAAGAGTAACAGTACCAGTGACATCAGTAGTACGGAAGTAGAACTGAGGTCTGTAGTTGTTAGTGAAAGCAGTGTGACGGCCGCCTTCTTCTTTCTTTAAGACGTAGACCTGGCCCTTGAAGTGCTTGTGTGGAGTAACGGAACCTGGCTTACAGATGACCTGACCACGAACGATCTGATCTCTGTCGACACCTCTTAACAAGGCACCGATGTTATCACCAGCTTCGGCGAAGTCAAGAATCTTACGGAACATTTCCATAGAGGTGCAGACGCACTTACGGGTATCCATGATACCGACGATTTCAACTTCATCGTTTGGCTTTAAGATACCACGTTCAACTCTACCAGTGGCAACAGTACCACGGCCAGTGATGGTCATGACATCTTCGACGGCCATTAAGAATGGCTTATCGTTATCACGGACTGGATCTGGGATGTAGGAATCGACAGCATCCATTAATTCCATGATGGAAGCTTCATACTTTTCATCGCCGTTGAGGGCCTGTAAAGCAGAACCACGGATGACTGGTAACTCATCACCTGGGAAGTTGTAGGAGTTGAGTAATTCACGGACATCCATTTCGACTAAGTCGACTAATTCTGGATCGTCGACCATATCGCACTTGTTGAGGAAGACAACGATGTATGGAACACCGACCTGACGAGCAAGTAAAACGTGTTCTCTGGTCTGTGGCATAACACCATCAGTAGCAGCGACAACAAGGATAGCACCATCCATCTGAGCGGCACCGGTGATCATGTTCTTGATGTAGTCAGCATGGCCTGGGCAGTCAACGTGGGTGTAGTGTCTTTTAGCAGTATCGTATTCGATGTGAGCAGCGTTAATGGTTACACCTCTAGCCTTTTCTTCTGGTGCAGCATCAATCTGATCATAGTTCATTGCCTGGGATAAACCCTTCTTAGCAAGAACGTGGGTAATAGCGGCAGTTAAAGTGGTTTTGCCGTGGTCGACGTGACCGATAGTACCAATGTTAACGTTTGGTTTGGAACGGTCGAACTTCTGTTTAGCCATAATTTTAATTTTCCTCCAAATTAGATTCTCAATGACTATACACTTTTTATCTTATTTTTTCAAGAAGAGAGAAGTGTATTAACCTCTCTTCTTGATAATTTCTTCCTGAACAGAGCTTGGAACTTTCTGATAATTAGAGAATTCCATGCTGTAGATACCTCTACCCTGGGTCATAGCTCTTAAGTCAGAGATATAACCGAACATGTTGGAAAGAGGAATCTTAGCAGTGATAAGCTGAGCGTTGGCCTTCTGGACCATACCTTCAACCATACCACGTCTGGAAGAGACATCACCCATAACGGTACCGACATAATCGAGTGGGCAGGTGATTTCAGCCTTGACGATTGGTTCAAGGATGACTGGAGAGCACTTCTTGGCAGCAGCCTTAAGAGCTTCAGCAGAAGCAAGCTTATAAGCAGCTTCAGAAGAGTCGACATCATGATAGGAACCGAAGACTAAGGTAGCCTTGACGTCAACGACTGGATAACCAGCGACCATACCACGATTGAAGGCATCATTCAAACCATCGATAGAAGGCTTGATAAATTCCTTTGGAATGGCACCACCGGTGATGGCTTCAGTAACTTCGTTGCCCTTGCCTGGATTTGGTTCCATCTTGAAGACAACGTGACCATACTGACCATGACCACCGGACTGCTTGATGTACTTACCTTCACATTCAGCAGCGGTCTGAATGGTTTCACGATAAGCGACTTGTGGAGCACCAACTCTGGTTTCGATGCCGAAGTCATTCTTTAAACGAGTGACGTTGACATCCAACTGGAGTTCGCCGACACCGGCGATGATGCCCTGACCAGTTTCAGCATCAGTGTAATAATGGAAGGTTGGATCTTCTTCAGTGAACTTGACAAGTAAAGCGGCCATTTTATCCTGGTCACCCTTCTTGACAGGTTCGATAGCTTCAGAGATAACAGCTTCCTGGAACTTGATGGATTCAAGTTCAACCTTTGGATCGCCATCGCCGATGAGGGTATCACCGGTTCTGGTGGACTGGAAGCCGACAGCGGCGGCGATTTCACCGGCCTTGGCTTCAGTGATATTTTCGTGAGAGTCGGCGTTGACTAATTCAAGTCTGGAGACTCTTTCCTTAGTGCCCTTACGGACATTGTAGACATAGGAACCGGACTTGATGGTACCGGAGTAGACACGGAAGAAGCATAAGGTACCGAACTGGTCGGTAGTGAGCTTGAAGGCTAATGCAACGAATGGAGCATTAGGATCGGCAGAGATGACAACCTCGTTACCTTCTTTGTCGTGAGCAATTGGAGCTGGGACATCGAGAGGAGATGGTAAGTAATCTCTGACAGCATCAAGAACGTACTGGACGCCCTTGTTCTTGTAGGCAGAGCCTGGGATGGTTGGGAAGACCTTGACAGCGATAACCTGTCTACGGATAGCGGCCTTGATTTCTTCAACAGTTGGAGTTTCTTCCATCAAAACCTTTTCCATTAAGGTATCATCGTTGTTGGCAAGGGTCTCGATCATGACCTGATGATAGACCTTAGCCTGTTCAACATCGTGCTGGAAGTCAGCAAGAGCTGGATCATCTAAATCAACGATCTTTGGAGCCATCTGTTCAGACTTCTTTGGATCATGATCCCATAACCAAGCCTTCATTTCGACTAAGTCGATGAGACCTAACAAAGTCTGAGAGATACCAACTGGGTAAGCAATAGCAACACCATTGGCACCTAATCTTTCCTTGATGGAAGCGACGGACATTTCATAGTCAGCGCCAGTAGCATCAAGCTTGTTGACGAAAACAATACGTGGAACGTTATACTTATCAGCCTGTCTCCAGACAGTTTCAGTCTGTGGTTCGACACCGTTCTTACCATCGAGGACGCAAACAGCACCGTCGAGAACTCTCAAGGAACGTTCAACTTCAGCAGTGAAGTCGACGTGGCCTGGAGTATCGATTAAGTTGATACGATAATCCTTCCAGATACAAGTGGTAGCGGCGGAATAGATGGTGATACCTCTCTTCTGTTCCTGTTCGTTGAAGTCCATAGCGGAAGCACCGTCGTGGGTTTCACCGATCTTATGGGTCTTACCAGTATAGAAGAGGATACGCTCACTAGTAGTGGTTTTACCGGCATCGATGTGAGCCATGATACCGATATTTCTAACTCTTTCAAGCGGTACAGCCTTATAAGCTGCTACCATCGCCTGATCGTTATCCATTGCCATAGGCTAAAATTCTCCTTTTATATTCGTGCTCTATCGCGAATTACCAACGATAGTGAGCATAGGCCTGGTTAGCCTGAGCAGTCTTGTGCATATCTTCCTTACGTTTGACAGCACCACCAGTACCGTTAGCGGCATCAATGATTTCAGCAGCTAA
>OMRU01000151.1 GCA_900313465.1 uncultured Clostridia bacterium | reverse complement strand
GCATAGGCAAGAGAATTGTAATCCTTGTTCTTTAAATAAGGATCGGTGCTTTTGGCATCTTTGATGATGGTGGATTCATCTTTGGTGACGATCACCTCTTCTTTATCATCACAGCCGATGAGTGATAAAGATAAAGGGACTAAGAGTAATAATTTTGCTAGTTTGCTTTTCATAAAAATGTCCTTTCGCAGGTGAGGAGTTTATCTCATTTTTTGTAGGATTTACCGATAAGATTGAAATCATGATTCTACTTTTAAATCAGGCTTTGTTAGATGAATTACGAGAAATCTTACATAAAAGCATGATTTTTTCTCTATGATGAACTTCCTCTTTTGCTCTTTATTATTATACCACGGTAAAAACTTTTTTGAACTTTTCCTCATCGCTCTAGAAATAAATGAAATATCAAGAGAGTAATTGTTTCATAGTGATATAAGGCTTAATTTATCTTGATAGTAGAATCTAATTGGTGCGATATGATAACCTAAAGAAAGAATCCATGTAGCGAGAGGTAAAAAATGCTTGAATTATTAAAAGAAAGATTTATGAAGAATCCTTCTCTTCATCCGGAACTTGTCTGGGAAGAAGTAGAAGAAAGTCTAAAGAAGAATCCCGATAGTCTAACTATTCTGAAGAAGATGGAAGAGACTGGTGGAGAAGTAAATACCATCGGCAGAGATGAAAAAACAGGAAGAATCATCTATTGTGATTGTTGTATTGAATCTCCAAAAGGAAGAAGAAGTCTTTGTTATGACGATATAGCCTTAAAGTCGAGAAAGAATAATCCTCCAATAGGTAGCGTTCTTTCTCTTGTCAAAGAGATGAATGCCAATCTTATGGATGAGGAAATCTATATGCAGTTACAAAAGAGAGGAGAATTTGATCTGAAGACTTCCTCCTGGATTATGACACCAAAAGAAATTCGCAATCAAGGTGGTGCCCTATTTTGTGAAAGAAGGTATACCAGAGTGTTTACCTTCCATAACGGAGCAGATTCCTACTATTCTGTCCGCGGTTTTAGATGCTACATTCTGCTATAAATAAAGAATAACGAATAAAACAAATCATTATTTATCCATATTGAAACGGAATTCCCCATTAAGGCATTTACAAATATTTTACAAAAGTATAAAATATTAAATTGGTAAAGTAAGTAATTGATATTATTTACAGAGCAAAAGAATTACCAGTAAAAAGTGTATATCACTTAATGGAAAAAGGAGTTTTTATGGATAGAAAACAGGAAAAACTATCGATGTTTGAAAAGGTATTCGAATATATCTTTTTAGGACTTTTAGCTGTCTATGTGATTTTGTTTGCCTTTGGTGGAATGATGTTTGGTGCAGGTTCAGCCTTCTACCGCTCATTAAACATCTTCTCTAATGCAGGCGACCCGATTGTCGGGGTGAGAATCTTAAGCTATACCTTTTTTGTCTTTGGTCTTAGCTTTGCCGTTAGATTCCTTCTTGGCTTATGCTTACCATTATTAAAAAAGACCAAAAGTCTTCTTACGATTCTGATTTCTGTCATCAAATATGTGGCAGCCATCATCTGGGTGTTTTTAGTCTTATCCTCTCTTGGGGTAGATACCACAGTCATCCTTACTGGTATTGGTATTGTCGGATTGATCGTCGGTCTTGCTATCCAGCCATTATTGGCTGATGTCATCGCCGGCTTATTTATCATCTTTGAAGATGTCTTCAATGTTGGCGATATCATCGTTGCGGATGGTTTTAGAGGTACAGTCAGAGAAATCGGTATGAGACATACCCAGATTGAAGATGCTGGTGGCAATATCAAAGTCATCAACAACTCCGATATCCGTTCCATGGTCAATATGACAAATCAGTTATCTATTGCTGCCATCGAAATCGGTATTGAGTATGGTGAATCCTTGGAAAGAGTAGAAGCCGTCATCGCTGAAAATCTTCCAAATATCAAGAAGGTGATCCCAGAAATTGTGGAAGGTCCTTTCTATAAAGGTGTCTCTGCTTTAGCTGACTCTTCTGTCAATCTGAAGTTTATTGCAAAATGTGAAGAAACCGCCAAATATCAGGTGGAAAGAGATCTCAACCGTTATTTCAAGTTGCTCTTTGATAAGAACAATATCAATATTCCATTCCCACAGGTCGTCATCAATCAGCCGACTGAATTTGAAAAGGCTTCGGCCAAGGAAGTCAAGAAAGCCAAGAAGTTCGTCGAGGAACAAAAGGAAGCCAGCCAGGGCATGGAAGAAGTCAATAAGATCTAAAAACTTATGGATATGGAATTTAACAACATCCCTATAGAAAACGAAGATGGTGTTTTCTTGGCGGATGAAGAAAATCATGCCCAGCTAGGAAAGGAAGAGTTCACGTCTGAAGAACAGACTCTGACTTCAGAGGAAAATGAATCGTATTCGGAAGACAATCATAACGATTCACCTCATAAAGAAATGAAAAAAGAAGAGACACAAAACGATGTTTCTTCTCAAAGTACATCTCATAGCATCAGTTCTGTTATGTCTGTTCCCATGCTTGCTGTTACTGTCGTAGCTAGCGTAGCTGTGGGCGGTGGTGCCAATATGCTTCTTCCTCAATCCGGTTTAAATCATGTGAGAAACTTCCTCAACAGAAGTACTCAACTCGGTTTTGAGATTGAAGAAAATCCTCATAACAACTATCTTTTTACTTTGACTTACGAGGATTATAATCAAAGTAAAGAAGTGAAAGAAACCAATCAATGTATCTTCTTTGAATTACTTCCAAATACCATCTATACCTTAAATATTTTTGATTTGAATCAAGAAGAAAAAAGAATCTATCAGGCTACCTATCTCACCAAAGAACACGACGATTATTCCATCTATCTTGAAAACGTGAAATGGGAAGATGACGTTCTTGATTTTGATGTGGTCTATCAAGGAAATGATATTTCCTTTGTCAGTGTGGAAGTGCTTGATGAATTAGCAAAATCTATCTATTTCTATGAAGGAGAGACAAAGGAGCATTTTAGTATTGCTTGCCCTGAAAAGAAGACGCTGAGTTGTCAAATCTCCATCAATGGTTACGTCTGCTATTTTGAGACTTTCTATCAAGAAGTCATTCCTGATGAACCAGAAGTACCAGATGATCCAGTCACTCCTGATGATCCAATTACACCAGATCCAGATACACCAGATCCTGAACCAACAAAGACCTGGTATTGGGATGAAAATTATCACTGGCATGATGGTGATGAAGGCGTCACTGATTTAGAAGAACACCAGTGGGTAATTGAAACCTCGGTAGAACCGACATATGAAATGGAAGGCTATATCATTCATAAGTGTTCTGTCTGCGAATATAG
>OMRU01000095.1 GCA_900313465.1 uncultured Clostridia bacterium | reverse complement strand
TATATTTATCAAAATAAAGAAAGAAAAGAATTCAAAGGTTTTGTTATCCTTTCTCACGGTATGTTTGGTACCCACGTGCAATATCTTGTGGATGTTGCTTATCTGACAAGAGAAGGCTATCAGGTCTTATGCTATGACCAGTATGGTGTAGGTTTATCCGATGGTAAAAGGCAAATCTCTCTTGCTCATGGTATCAAGGTTCTTCATGTCGTCATTAAAGATGTTGAAAAAAATCATCTTAATCATGATCTGAAGATCACCCTTTATGGTCATTCCTGGGGTGCCTATTGTTCTCTTGGTGTTTTAGATCAACATCCAGAGATTGAAAAGGCGGTCTGTCGCTCTGGTCCAATTGGACCATTAAGAGCGGGAATGAATCTAGTAGCTTTTAATAATCCTAAGTTTTATAAGATTTTCCGTTTTGCTCTTCCTTTATGTTTTTATATTGTCATGGGAAAAGAAAATGTTGTTTCTTCTACCAGCCGCTTTAAAAAGAATTCTCATACCAAAGTCTTTATCACCTATAGCAAGAATGACCCGATGGTCAATATGAAGAATTCTCAGTACTACTATTTCACTAAACATCCAAATAAACAAGTTCAGATCCAGTTGACTAGTCATGGCTTACATAATAACATCATCACGGAAGAAAGCTATGCCTCTTTTATTAACAAAACAAAAGAATATTTCGAAATTGAAAAGATGGAAGACCCACTAAAAAAGGCTCAAGCAAGAAAGAGATTTCTCTCTAGTCTTGATCGAGCCAATATGGTGATCTATCAAGTAGAGGTCAAGGATGCAATCCTTGACTTCATGAAGGATTAGAACTTTAAGCAAGCGTAGTTCTTCTTACCGCGCTTGATGAAGATATATCCGCCATCTAAGCAGTCTTTCTTGGAAATAACAGCTTCTAAGTCGCTGACTTTTTCACCGTTGACCTTGACTGCGCCATTCTTGACGAATTCTCTGGCTTCTCTTTTAGAGGAAGCCAGTTTTAAGTTGACAAGAGCGTCAAGAAGTGGAGTATCATCACTGACTTCAGCAACGACTAAGCCATCGGTAAGCTGAGCAAGTTCTTTGCTGTTAAGATCCTTGAAGGAATCGGTAAATAAAGCAACAGACATCTTCAAGCAAGAGTCAGCAGTCTCTTGACCGTGCAACTTGCTGACGATGACCTTAGCAAGTTCCTTTTGACCATTTCTGAGTTCAGGATGCTCTAAGTGAGCCTTGTATAATTCATCGATTTCTTCGATTGGACGATCATCGAAGATGTAGAGATATTTCTTGACGTCGGCATCAGAGACATTCATGAAGTACTGATAGATGTGATATGGAGTGGTCATTTCTGGATCGAGGTATAAGGCACCGGATTCAGACTTACCAAACTTCTTACCCTGGGAGTCGGTGATCAACTTGAAGGAGAAGACTTCAGCACCGCAATCAGAACCGTTCTTCTTCTTGACGAAGTCTAAAGCGGTCGTGAGGTTACCCCACTGATCACCACCACCAAACTGCATGGTGCAGTGATACTGGTTGAAGACGTGGTCAAAGTCACCAGCCTGAAGAAGCATGTAGGAGAATTCAGCATAGGAAATACCGGCTTCCATTCTGGATTTGACGATATCTTTGGCTAACATATAGCCGATTTGGAAGTTCTTACCATAGTCTCTTAAGAAGGAAAGGATGTTGATTTTGGACCACCAGTCATAGTTGTTGACGATAAGACCTTTGTTCGGGTCGGAGGTGTCGACATACTTGGATAACTGGGCGCGAATGCAATCAGCGTTGTCCTTGACTTGTTTTTCACCCTGGAACTGACGTTCGGCTTTCTTACCAGATGGGTCACCAATCATACCCGTGGCACCGCCAAGCATGGCGATAACTCTATGTCCAGCCTTCTGTAAACGCTGAAGAATGGTGATCATGATGAAGTTACCTAACTGCAAAGACTTGGCAGATGGGTCAAAACCACAGTAGACGGTCTGTGGTGTATTGAAAAGTTCGTGGACCTTTTCTCTGTCGGAGAAGTTATCCAATAAACCTCTTTTCTCTAAATCATCCATAATGTTAGTCATATCAAAATACCTCACAAATATTCTTTGTTATAGAAACTATATAAGTATATATCAAGAAAATTTCTTTTGCTACTTAAAAAAGAGGCGATAAAGAAGAATGATGAGATAAATGGCTATTTGGAGTAAAGGAAGAAGATAATAATCCTCGTATCTTGTTTCTTTGAGACTATCTTTTTTGTATTGTTCGAGAGAAGCTTTTAATGTCTTAAGGCTATCTAGAGTGACTTCTTCCTCCCTATAGTATCCGTTTTGAATCATGTCGATAAGTAAGTGTTCTTCCATGGTGTTTAGGCAACTTAGAGGTAAAGTTGTCTCACTATTTTCCTTGAAGTCGGTTAAGGAATCCTTAAGGTGACTTGAGGGCATATTTTCATAAGTAAGAAGAAAACCTTCTTTAAAAGACTGGCTCATGCTGGTAAAGAAATAATAATCATCAAGAAAAGAGATCAATTCTTTTAATGGCTCTTGTTTCTTTTTCGCTTCTTCTTCCTTTTTGATTTCATCCTGAGTTAAAAAATAGATAGCGAGAGAAAAGATGACACTGAAAATAAAAAGGATGCTCTTTTTGGTCACAAGATATAAAGCAAAGCCAAGAAGGATAGAACACAATAAAGCAACCAGGAGATATTTCGAAAAGTTTTCTTTTTTGGCAGTCATTTTTTTACGCATTTAAAATACCTCGATAGGATTGATATTCCATAAGTAAGATGAAAGGTGATAGTAAAGATAAAAGTAGGGTGGCTCCCATTTTATAAAACGTATCTTTGAAGACTTCTTTGTTGTTTCCAATCAGGATGAATACGACCATCATGAGAAGAAAAGATAAGATGATAGCAAATAAGGATAGAAATCTTTTCTTGATCAGGTCACTTCGTTTCTTCATCCTAAGCAGTCTATCTTTGATATCTTCCATCAATGGACGATATAAAAGAAGTCGAGCTTCATTTTCCTTATCTTTCTTTAAAATGAAATCAAAATATTTTTGGCAATCATAAAGATTAAGAGTGTGGTTATCATCCATTTCATCATAAGGAATCATCTTCTGATAAGAGACGAGATATCGACAAGCGGATTCATAAGCGGATTTGATGGGTAAACTTTCTTCGATTCCTTTTAAGAAAGAATAGAAAAAGGAATAGGAAGATTCCTTTTTATGAAAGGTTTGTCGTATTTCTTCTTTCTTGAGAAGAAGGATATAGGATAAAACAAGAGAAACGAGACTTCCAAAGATAGCAAATAAGAGATTGCCATATAGAATGAAACTAAGAATCATCATGCTACATAGGCAATATATCTCTACCTTAGCGTTTTTTAATAGGGCGATATTTTTTATGGCCATGAAAATTTCCTCCATGGAATATATGGAGGAAATTAGCTTTGATTTATCAAATTTCTTTTAAAAGTTCCAAAAGGATTTGGTCCATGGTATAGAGATATTCTTTCTTGATTGCAAAATATCCGTTTTTGATTTCGACATAATCTTTAACTCTAGTGATTTCTTTTTGATAAGAAGAAAGGAAGTCTTTATGGAATCTAGTAGAGAAAGTATCAAGAGAAAAACCAGAAACCAATCTTAGATTCAACATCAAAAATTCAAATTCTTCCCCTTCAGGAGTGATTCTTTCTGTAACTGGGTCAAACTTGCCTTTCATGTATTTGGTCATAGAAAGGGTGTTGGTGTATCTGGTATTGTCAATGTAGCCTGAAGCAGATAGACCTGCCGCATAATAGTTTTCATCATGCCAATAAGTCAAATTATGTTTTGATTCATAACCAGGCAAGGCAAAATTAGAGACTTCATATCTTTCATAACCAGCTTCATGAAGTCTTTCTAAGAGATAATCATACATCTCTCTTAAGACTTCATCATCCGTAGGCTTGATATGTTTGTTATATAATAGCGTTCCTTTTTCAATCTGTAAGGAATAATAGGAGAGATGTTTACTTTTTAAAGATAAAGATAACTTGATATCATTTTCTAAATCTTCTTTACTCATTCCTGGTAGACCATAGATGAAATCGAGATTGAAGTTATCAAAATTTAGGTCGTGAAGATCATGACAACACCGGATTAGATCTTCATTTGAATGATTGCGGTTTAAGGTCTTTAAGATAGTATCATTGCTTGATTGAGCACCAAGAGAAATGCGGTTGACTCCGTATTTCTGACAAAGCATGATTTTCTCTTTGCTTAATGATTCTGGATTGGCTTCTAGAGTAAATTCCTCAACGCTAGGAAAATGTTTGTTTAGATAACTTAAAAGAAGGCCTAACTCACTAAGAGTAAGACAAGAAGGTGTTCCTCCCCCGATATAGATGGTCTTTAAAGA
>OMRU01000085.1 GCA_900313465.1 uncultured Clostridia bacterium | reverse complement strand
AGAATGCCGCTGAATCCTTCAAGAGAGAAACTGTCAACTCCCTCTTACTCCAGGTCAGAAAGAGCTCTGAATACACCATCGCTCCTGAATATATCGATGAAATCGTCAAGCAGAGAGTTGCTGATGATGAAAACAACCTTGCTCAGCAGGGCTTGACTCTCGATGAATATCTCAAGCTTGTCAACCAGACCAAGGAAGCTTATGAAAGCAATATGAAGTCTGGTATCGAAGAAGAATTAAAGTCTTCTTTAGTCTATGAAGCTATTGCCACTGCCGAAAAGATCCCAGCCCCAACTCAGGCTGATATCGAAAAGCAGATCGGTTCCCCACTCAACCAGTTCATCACCAACTTCACCAACTATCTCAAGGCTCAGAAGATGGACCAGCAGCAGATCGATAGCCAGATCAACGGTTATGTCAACCAGGTCTTCTCTTCTATCTTGACTGCCAATGTCCAGGCCAAGGTCTTAGAACTCAATGCTCCTGAACTTGCCCCTGCTAAGGCGAATAAGGCTGAAGAAAAGCCAGCTGAAGAAAAGCCAGCTGCTAAGAAGCCAGCCGCCAAGAAGACTGCCACTAAGGCCACTGGCGAAGAAAAGCCAGCTGCTAAGAAGCCAGCCGCTAAGAAGACGACTGCCAAAAAGGCCAAAGCTGAATAATCTTAAGGGTGGTTTATGCCACCCTTTTTGTGTGCCAAAAACGTTCTTATATGTCCAAATTTAGCACTTGTCGATTGACATTGCTAATTTTTGGCATATAATATACTCACACTTGTGTGTTTATGTGTCCCTTTTAGGAGGTAATAATATGGATTCTTATGCCCCAAGACGTCTTTCTATCTTGCCTAACCATAAAAATGTCGGCTTGCCAGATATCGAAATGACGATCCAAGCCGTGAATAATTATGATATGCGTTTATTCTCCCGCTTAAAACAGGGTGATGAATTTGTCATGTCCTTATCCAACAGCGATAATGCCTATGGCGATTTTGATAATCTCATCCTTCCTGGTGTGAGAAGTGTAGGCTGTTTATGCAAAGTCATCTCTGTTGAACCAAACCCAATGGGTTTGACCGTCAAAGTCAGCGGTAAGCAGGCTGTCGATCTTATCGACTTCAACACCGATATTGCCACCGGTACCATCATGGCTTCTATCTCCACTCATATCAGCTATGACAGAGAAGATTCCAAGATTTTTGAAGCCCTTGGCAAATTCACCGGCGACTATATGTCCATGAGAAAGAAATATCCTCAGCTTCCTGAACTTCCTGATTTCTCTCAGACTGTTCCTGAAGTGAGAAATATTCCTTATCATATCGCTGCTTTCTTAGGCATGAACGAAGTCTCTAAGCAGCTCTTGCTTGAAGAAAAGGACGTCATTGAAAAATTCCGTCTTTTGACGCAGGATCTTGACCGCTTCAACCTCGATGCCAAGATCGAGTTTGATATTCAGAAGAAGGTCAGCGAATCGATCGACAAAAACCAGAGAGAATATGTTCTTCGCGAGAAGATGAAGGCGGTCAAAGACCAGCTCAAGGAATTTGATGGTGGCGATAAATTCGATTCTTATGAAGAAGCCATCACCAAGCATCCGGAACTTTATCCTGAATCTGTCATCAAGAGAATCCGTCAGGAAATCACCAGAGTCAAGGCTTTACCTATGGGTAGCCAGGAAATTGGTGTTGCCACCAACTATCTTGAATTGATGGTCAACCTTCCTTGGAAGGTTTCCTCTGTCGATAATGAGGATCTTAGCAGTGTCAAGAAGATTCTTGATGAGAATCATAACGGTCTAGAAAAACAGAAAGACCGTATCTTACAATACCTTGCTGTCAAGCAGTTGACCAAGTCTTTGAAGGCTCCTATTTTATGCTTCTATGGCGCTCCTGGTGTGGGTAAGACTTCTCTTGCCATCTCCATTGCTGCTGCCTTAGGAAGAAAATTTGTCAAGGTTGCCTTAGGTGGTGTTTCTGATGAAGCGGAAATCCGCGGTCACAGAAAGACTTATGTCGGCGCTATGCCTGGTAAGATCATCTCTTCTTTACAGAAGTGCGGTACGAATAACCCTGTCTTCCTTTTAGATGAAATCGATAAGGTCAACGGTGGCGGATACCATGGCGATCCCGCCTCAGCTTTACTGGAAGTCTTAGACCCTGAGCAGAACAAGAACTTCATGGATAACTATCTTGATGAACCATTTGATTTATCCAATGTCTTATTCATCTGTACTGCCAATGATATTTCTAAGATTCCTGGCCCGCTTATGGACCGTCTTGAGATGATCGAATTAAATACCTACACCAAGTTTGAGAAAGTCGATATTGCCAAGAATCATCTCATCGCCTTAGAAGAAAAAGATAATGGTGTCAAGCCAGGTATGATGACCTGGACTGATGAAGCACTTGACTACATCATCGAATATTACACCATGGAAGCGGGTGTCCGTGAACTTAGAAGAAAGATCGGTACCATCGACCGTAAATATGCTGTCGATTTCCTTCGCGACCCAAGTTATGATCACCTTGTCGTCGATAAGGAAGTTGTCAAGAAGTATCTCGGTGCCGAGATCTTTGTCCGCGACAAGAACATCAACGATTCCCAAATCGGTGTCATCAACGGCTTAGCCTATACGCAGGCTGGTGGTGAAACCTTAAAGATCGAAGTCAACACCTTCCCAGGTAAGGGTGGTCTTATCCTTACTGGTAACCTTGGTGATGTCATGAAGGAAGCTTGCGAAACCGCCCTTTCCTATGTCAAATCCATCGGTCCAGATGTCGGTATCAATCCAGAATTCTTCAATTCTCATGATATTCATATCCACTTCCCTGAATCCGCTACACCAAAAGATGGTCCATCCGCTGGTGTCGCCACTGTCTTATGTATCCTTTCTGCCGTCTGTAAGTTACGTATCAGAAACGATGTCGCCATGACTGGTGAAGTCGATCTTCGCGGTAACGCTATGCCAATTGGCGGTTTGCGTGAAAAGTGCAATGCGGCGGCTAGAGAACATATCAAGACCGTCTTTGTTCCATATGAGAACGATAAGGACGTCAAGGAACTTCCAAAGGAAATTGCTGACGCTTTAGAGATTGTGGAAGTTAAAAAGGTTTCTGATCTCTTCAAGGGCGTCTATCTTGAAGATATCACCACTTTGAAGGATGAAATCTATAAGGCTACTTCCCCAAAGAAGGCGGATGAAGATAAGAAGAGTGAAAAGAAGTCGACCAAAAAGGTAAGTAAATAAGATGGCTAAGATTTCCTTTCAGAATGTAAATTTTGTCAAATCGGCGGTCGATAAGAAAGGCTTCCTTCAGGATAAACCTACGGTGACTTTTATCGGCAGATCGAATGTTGGCAAATCCACACTGATCAACGCTCTTGTCCAAAGAAAGAACTTCATGAAGACAAGTAAGACAGCCGGTCAGACCAATATGGTCAACTATGCTGTCATCGACAATTCCTTTTATGTTGCCGATGTCCCCGGATATGGTTTTGCTACCTTCAAGAGAGATACCTTTGCCGGTTTGATGAAGGACTTTTTGGAAGAAAATCCCGGCTTGAAAAAGGTGTATCTGTTAATCGACGCAAGAAGACTTCTTCTTCCTGCCGATGATGAATTTGCCCAATATCTTGAATCTTTAAATATCCCTTATGCCTTTGTCTTTACTAAGACAGATAAGATCAATTCCTCAGAGAAGCATTATCTCAATCTGCAGAAAGAGAAATTATCTGGCAAACAAATGTTTGATGTCGGTCTGAAAAAAGAAAATCTTTATCAGACCTTACGTGAAGATATCGTCAAAAGTGTGAAAAAAGGAGCCTAGTGCTCCTTTTTCATTGTAATTTTTTAATTTTGGTTTATAATTGATTTCGGCGTTGAAAAGAAGGTGAGAAGTTTTACTAGGATAGAGAATCTGGGATGGTGGAAGCCAGATGTAGGACACTTCTCTTGTCGTCTTGGAGCCAGGGAGGAATCCTCTAAGTCTGCCTGCTTAGAAAGTCTCAGGTATTTAAGAGCGGAAAATCCGAAGAGGGGTGGTACCGCGCAAAAATGAAATTTGCGTCCCTTCAGAAAAGTCAAATTTTCGGAGGGACTTTTTTAATGAAAGAAATGGATAAAGCCTACGACCACAAGAAGGCCGAAGAAGGCAAAGAACAATTCTGGGAAGAGAATCACTATTTTGAGGCGATGAGAAAGGAAAATCTTCACAAGACTCCTTTTTCGATGATCGTTCCACCGCCAAACGTCACTGGTATTCTTCATATCGGTCATGCCACCAACACCACGGTTTTGGATATCATTGCCAGATACAAGAAGATCTCTGGCTATGATGTTTTATTCTTAGCCGACATGGACCATGCGGGTATTGCTACCCAGGCCAAGGTCGAAGCCAAACTCAAAGAAGAAGGCAAGCTGACTGTCCGCGTCTACGAACAATCCAACTTCACCGATCTCAAGGAATTGAAACGCTTTGTGGAAAGCGGCAACGTTTCCGGCAAAGGCGATACGATGTTCAAGATCGGACCATTGAAGCTATTGGGCGATGGTTCCCTGGGCGGTCGGACAGCCCATCTGTCAAGACCCTACGCCGATGATCCATCCACCTGCGGTTTCTCTTTATTCACCGATGAACAGTTCGAGAAGCTCAAGTCTTATATAA
>OMRU01000199.1 GCA_900313465.1 uncultured Clostridia bacterium | reverse complement strand
AAATTCATCTCCTTAATTCCATTTGTTGTCGGTATGGGTGCTGGTTATCTTGTTGCCGTCTTATTCACCGTCTTCGGTTATTACATTGGCGGTAATGATTACTTCCATGTCGTCAATTTTGATCCACTCGTCTCCATCTTCCAGAACTTCGATTTCTCTTCCATCTTCAACTTCAAGATGTTCATGCCAGATACTGATGAATCCTTCATCTTCTTGAATTTCAAGCAAATTTCTCAGTTTGATTGGGCTACTATCGGCGAAGTTGTCTTACTCTTCATCCCTGTCTCTTTAGTTACGATTGCTGAACATATCGGTGATCACGAAAACTTAGGTAACATCTTAAACAGAGACTTACTCAATGATGAACCTGGTATGAAGAGAACTCTTCTCGGTGATGGTATTGCCACTGCCGTCTCTGGTGCCTTATGCGGTGCTGCTAACACCACTTATGGTGAAAACGTCGCTGTCATCGGTACCACCAAGATTGCTTCTGTCAAGGTCATCTTCTTAGCTGCTCTCTTAGCTATCGGCTTTGGTTTCATCACTCCTCTCACTAAGTTATTAGAAACCATCCCAGGTTGTGTCACTGGTGGTGTCTCCTTAATCCTTTATGGTTTCATCGCTGCTTCTGGTATCAAGATGCTCATCGCCAAGAAGATCGACTTCAACCAGCCAAAGAATATCTTTGTTGCTTCTGTCATCTTAGTTGCTGGTATCGGTGGCTTAACCTTCAAGTTTGGTAATCCAACTGCTCCAGTCATCACCATCACTTCTGTCGCTGTCGCTATGATCTTAGGTATCCTTCTCAACTTCGCTCTCAAGGATGATGTCAAGCATAACAGTGCTGCTGATATCGAATTAGAAAACAAAGAAAGAAAGTCTTTAGGTCAGTACGATATCCCACAGGATAAGTAAACAATACACTAAAAATCCATTCCCGATAAGCCACCGCTTATCGGGATTTTTCGTATTAACAAAAGAGGAGCCTTTTAAAGCTCCTCAGTCAATTGTCCTTTTGGTTCCGCTTTGATCTGATTCATCTTTTTAAAAACAAAGAAGGTGAAAATCAAAGAAAGAATTGCACTAGCACCATCTGCAATGAAGATGGAATAAAGCATCGCATAAATGCCTGTACCTGCTTCAATATTCTCAGCAATAAAAGGAATCAAGAACACCCATGGAACAAAGAAGAGAATATCTCTCGATAACGAGATGATGGCGGCCGGTTTGAAATAACCACAAGCCTGGAAGAAAATCGTTGTCACCTTCATAAACATGCTTAAGGCAATAGTACCTAAGAAGACACGAATCAGAACAATACCATACTCCCAATATAGAGGATCATCACTGTTGCCAAAGACCAGCATGGTCTCTCTCGGGAACAGTTCGAAGAACAACGTGGCAACAATACCAACAAGCATCGAATAGAATAACATCAGGCGATACGTCTTCTTGACTCGGTCTATCTTACCAGCACCGATGTTGTAACCTAAGATAGGTTGTGCACCAACAGAGATACCAACCACAATGTTGGCGATAATGGAAAACCACTTGGATTCAATGGCTAGAGCAGAAATTGGAATAACAGTTCCATAGATAGATAAAGCACCATATTTGACAATGACAATGTTTGTTACAAGGTTGATCACAACAATCGACATCTGTGTGACAAAAGAAGATAAACCCAAATTGATGGCTGGTTTGATCATCGACCACTTCAGGAGCAAGTCCTTCCACTTAACCACAAACGTCTTTGGTTTAAAGAAGTATAAGGATAATAAGATATAGGCAACAAACATACTGATACCCGTAGCCGCTGCCGCACCTTCAATACCCCAATGCAACAAACGAACAAACACCAGATCCAGAATGATATTCAATATGGCACCAACAGCCGTAGTCAACAAGGAATAGTTTGGATGGCCATCACTTCTGACAATCGGATTAGACATATTCTGCAACATATAGGCTGGGATGAAGAAGGTTAAGATGAAGAGATAATCTTTGGCTGGTTGGATGGTCATATCCGTAGCGCCAAAGAGACGAAGAAGCGGTTCTGGGAAGATGAAATAGATAGCCATCAAGATGACAGAGATGATCAAGGTCAAAGAGAGACAACCGGAAATGGTCTTACCAGCTGAATGCTTATCTTCTCTTCCCTGACAGATGGAAAGATAGGCTGCACAACCATCACCAAGCAGGTAAGAAAAAGCCTGGGTGATGACCAAAAGGGGAAAGACAATACCGATAGCACCATTGCCAATCTCAGGACCAAGACGACTGTTGCCGACAAAAATCTGGTCAACAATGGTATATAAGGAAGCTAGAATCAGAGAGGCAATAGATGGCAAAGCATAGCGAAAAAGCTGTTTACCAATGCTTCCTTCGCCGAGGGCTTTGTTGTTTGTGCTCGAATCTACCATATACCTATCTCCCAGTTGAAGTTTTCGTTTTGTTCTAACATTCTAAATGTTTCTCAATTTGCATTCAATTGTTTTCTATTCTGGCACGTTTACTTTTCCGGGTTTGTTTGCTATAATTTATCCACCATCGCGACAGTTCTCGTCGAACCTGGTCAGGACCGGAAGGTAGCAGCCATAAGATTGAGTTTCTGTGTGCGGTGGCTTTTTT
>OMRU01000093.1 GCA_900313465.1 uncultured Clostridia bacterium | reverse complement strand
AATAAGTGTAAAAGCAATTTTTTGTTTATTTTTTAATAAATGGCCAAATTATTGTTTGGTCATTTATTTTTTATTATATTTGCAACTGAATTTTATGGGCATCGCGGCCACGGCCTGCAACAACGGCGGGCGGGCTGTCGAGGCAAAAAAATAGAATATATATATAGAAAAGCATGAAGGCTTCCCATAAAAAATCTATCGACACAGCCACAACGGTTGCAAAGGCTCCACACCAAGAGCTTTTGCCACCCAGTATATATATTTATCACAACAAATTAAAAATACAAAATGATTTTGTTACTAACTGAGTTTTTTTGGCTTGTAGAAGTTGCTGTTTTCCATCCAGACGATTTTGCCGGTGAAATCACCTTCCATGGTTTTATCATAAGCAAGACGCAGGCATTCGAGTTTGGCATCAAGATCGTCTAAGGAATGTAAGACATAAGCTTCGGCTGTAGCCGGTAGTTTTGGTGAACCGAATTCATATTCGCCATGGTGAGCTAAGATCATATGAACAAGGACATCGAGTTTTTCTTTATCCATGTTCATCTTGATACCAGCTTCATAGACGATCATGGCACCGATGGAGATGTGACCAAGAAGGTTACCTTCGCTGGTGTAGGATGGAGCCTTGGCTGCGGATAATTCCTTGGTCTTACCAATATCGTGTAAAAGCGAACCGGCGATAAGATAATCCCTGCTTAAATAACTGTACTGTTCCTGAACCTTGATAGCCTGAGAGCAGATGGATAAGGAATGGAAAAGAAGACCACCGACATAAGCGTGATGGACCGTGACAGCAGCAGGATAGGTGGTGTAAGCAGCATAGTGTTCCTTGATGACATTTTCGGTGATGTCATGAAGATCCTTATCCTGAATCATATCGATATATTCCTGCAAGGTCTTCTTCATCTGATCAAGAGGAGTTGGTGCAACAGGGATATATTTGGATAGGTCGACTTCTGATTCATCGACGGCATCAAGTTCGTTGATCTTCAACTGTGGATGTCCACGATATACGCTGGACATACCCTGAACGCGGATCAAGGCACCGGCCACAGCAATTTCTAAATCTCCTGGGTCGATAGACCACTTCTTGGCATCGATAGTGCCAGAGACATCCTGCAAGGTCAAGGCGAGATAATGAGAACCGCTGTTGGAAACAGCTTCGGTTGCCTGCTTGATCATGAAGATGCCATCGATATATCCTTCGTTTCCTAAAATATCTTTAATCATAAAATTCGTAATCCTCCGTAAGTATGGTCATGATTTCTTCATAGTGGAAGCCCTTGGAAAGAAGTTTTCTGATCATCGTATCTTTCTTCTTGCGGGCGTCGAGTTGGTTATGACGGACAAGGAAATTATAACATTTATCTGCTTCTTTCTTTAGCAAATTGACTCGATTTCTCGCTTCTTGTGTTTTTTCTTCTGGACTGAGTGAAGAATAGAAGTGTTCGATTTCTTTTCTGGCGATGGATGACGAATATCCTCGGCGAAGAAGAAATTGAAGAATGGATGTCTTTCTTTCCTCGATGGTTTTGTTTTTCTTGCTTTTATCCGCTTTGCTGATGAGCTTATCAATTTGGTCTAGAGATAAAAGAAAGATTTCCTCTAGTTCTGGATCTTTTAAGATTTCTTCCTTGATTCCTTTGACTTTCAGATGTTCGAGAATATATTTCTTACCATATCCTTGTTCGATTTTGCTTTCAGCATAATCTAAGGCATAAGCCTTATCATCGATAATCTGAGATTGGATGTAGGGTAAAAGAAGCAACTCGTTTTCTTTGTATCCTAAATGGTATTTGCTTTCTAGTTTGTTGTAGAGTTCCTGGTGGGTATAGCGTCTTGAAGTAATCAGTTTTAATAGGTAGTCTTTGGCTTTCTTGTCCTTGCTGGCACGCTTGAGATCCTGATATTCTTCCTTTGATAATTGCTTACCAGGGTAATAAAAATGATCGGAATAACTGTCAGGAGAAAGAAAGAATTCTTCTTCATCAACAACAAGAAGAATTCCTTTTTTTCTAGTCTGGATATCTTTGATCGTATGGCTAGATTTCATAGCAAAGATTACTCCTTAGTCTCGACAGAAGATGGCATAGCAGAGATTTCGGTCACTTCATCATCAGAGGAAAAATGAAGATTGTGTTGTTCATCTTCTTTCATGGTAGTACCAGATGGTTGCATGCGAAGTAAGTCCTCCTGCAACTTCTTCTGGGCTTTCATTCTCTTGCGGTCAAGACGAGCGCGTTTACGTAAATCTTTGCGTTTTTGCCTGTTGGCATGAATTTCCATGTCCTGTTTGGCTTCCATCTGGATTTCCGCATCCGGTTTTTCTTTTTCGATGACTTTGGCAACTTCTGTCTGAATCTTTGCTAAGTGTTTTCTTTGTTCTTCAAGAAGCGTCGTTAAATCTTTATCCTGAATGACTTCGGTGGCTTCTTCGGTCTTACCTAGGATATTTTCTCTGATTCTTCTGAAGGATTCATTGACTTCCGTTGGGGTAAGAAGGGAACGGCGTTTGCTATTTGGTTTATAGATGGAATCAAGATAGGTTCTAGTCGATTCATCTTCCTGAATGTTGGCGATTTCCAAATCGTAGATGGTTGCCGTATTGGAAAGAAGCTCATGTCTTTTTGGTGCGCCTCTATATAATAATAAGGTTAATAAGCCGATGATAAATAATAAGTAGAAGGTGACACTTCTCCATAAGAGGTTGGCAGCTGAGGCAAGAGAAGAGAACTGTCCGCCAAGGAAATAGGTGTAGGAAGACTGGAACATGATTTCTGGAGCGCCGACATTGATAAAGGAAGCAACGACATCCACATATCCTGTACCAAATAAGGATTCAGCAAAACTGAGATTGGATAAATCCGCATTCAATGACCAGAAGATGATATAGGGAATGATACCTAAGAGGAATCTCTTCAGCAGGTTAGAGGTAAAAAGAACAATCACCAAAGGAATGTTGTGGAACAATCGTTTTAATTCCACGCGATAGGTAGCAAACTGAAGCGTCAGTTTTCTTCTTGTCGCATCGGGATTTCTCAAGATGTGAAGCTTAGCAAGAAAATCGACACCGGTATTTAAGACAAAGCGATGGAAACCACGCCAAAAACCTAGGCCGATAATCAAGCCTAGAAAGACTAACTGCACACCAAAAGCGATGATGCAGATGACGACTAAAGGTAAACCACCTAATAAATCAATCGGAATGTCTTTCACATAAGGATAACCAAAGACGACCATGACAACAGAATACAGAATCAAAGAAATCTGGAAGACGAGATAATTCATCGTCAAAATACTGGCTGCCTGGGCGGATTTGATTTCCTGTTTGGTAAACGTATAGGCCTGAATGATGCTGGCACCACTTTTTAAAAAGACACCCACGACCTGGCCGACACAAACGTTGACCAAACCTTGATGGAACTGATATTTGCCACTGTAGAGTCTAGATAACAAGGTGATGTTCAAACCATCTAAAACCAAGGTGACAAGCAAGATCAGAATCGCTAAAAAAAGCGGGAAAAAGCTTGCCTTTCCCATCAAGGAGAAGGTTGTGGCGGGGTCGTCTTTTAAGATGTAGAAGACGGCAAACACCATCAAAGCAGCAAAGAAGATGATCTCGAGAGCTAACTTGACGTGCTTGCCTTTCTTCTTAGGGGCGTCTATGGATGTCGCCATTGATATTTATAAAGCCGCTTTGACCGCTTCGATACGTCTGGCGACTTCTTCCTTGCCTAAAATCTTTAAGACATCAAAGAGCTTTGGAGACTGAGTAGAGGCACAGATGGCAACTCTGACAATAGAGATGCAATCCGCATACCAACCGTTATATTCGCTTGGGTTCTTCTTGTAGACCTTTCTGTCATCGCAGAAATTGTGTCTGGTACCAAGGACCTTCATGTCGTTAAACCAGGTGTTCTCATCCTGAGAATCGATGTTCCAGGAAGCGATGAAGTCATCTAAGACTTCTTTGATGACATCATGGGATAAAGTTTCGTTGAATGGAAGAGGGTTAGCCTTGATGAGAGTGTTGTAATCTTCGGGATAGAAGAACTTGATTTTTTCTTCGACATCGGAGAACTTCTCATAGTCTTTTCTTGGCTTTTCCTGATCTCTTTCGATGTTGATGATGGCTTCAAATAATTCTCTGTTAGAATCGATTCTTTCGGCTAAGGATGGATTATATTCTTTAGCCCATTCATAACACTGGTTAGTGAAAGTGGTCTTGTCATAGTTGGCAAGAAGTTCCTTGGAGATGTTGTTGAGCTTTGGCATATCAAAGAGAGCACCATCTAAGGAGAACTTATCGAAGGAGAGAGTGAATTCAGAGACAGGAGCCTTTGGATTTTCCATCATCCAGGCTTCGAAGTTGGAGTTGGCGATGGTCAAAAGATAACGGATGACACCATCCTTTGGATAACCTT
>OMRU01000207.1 GCA_900313465.1 uncultured Clostridia bacterium | reverse complement strand
CGCGCCCGAAGGGACTCGAACCCCTGACCTTCTGGTTCGTAGCCAGACACTCTATCCAGCTGAGCTACGAGCGCGTGTGCTCAGTGCTGTTCAACAGCGAGAATTATATTAACACAAGGGCTGTCAAAAAGCAACCTTTTTCTGCACTTATTTTTCAAGGGAATCGTAGTAAGCGAGGAGCTGTTTTTCCATCTCCGGGCACCACCATTCGCGGCAGCCGGCTTTGGTCGGGTGGATGTCGTCGTGCCGCTGACCGCTTCCTTGGTCAGTTCCATGCCGAAGCGCTGCTGGAAGTACTCACCGAGGGAGTTCTGCAGAGACGCGGCGCCGTAAGTGACGGAGGAGCCCAGGACCACGACGATGGCCGTCAGGGTGATCCAGGTTATTCCAGATTCTATGTTTCTTTACAGGATGAATTGTTCATCCGTTTCGCTCCACAGTCTACCAAGAACTTATATGAAAAACTTGGTGATGAAGCCTTTGAATCCAGAATGATGTCTAACGCCATCACTTCTGCTCAGAAGAGAGTCGAAGGTCAGAACTTCGATACTCGTAAACAGCTTCTCAACTACGATGATGTTCTTTCCCGTCAAAGAAAGATCATGTACGAAAGAAGAGACCACATTTTATACTCCAAGTCTGTCACGGATACCATTCCAAACTACTTCGATGTTGCTGCTAAGGCCATCGCTCGTCAGGCTACCTATGTCAAAGACCAGGAAACTGTTGTCGATGGTAAGAAATTACAGGCAACTATGGTCAAGGACTTAAATGTCGATCCAGCCATCTGTCCAGCTGAAGCCTTTGATGGTGCCACTCTTATCGATGCTATCGACTTACTCTCCGCCAGATTACAAAGAGCCTACAAAGAACACTCTAAGGACTGGACTGAAGAGATGAGAAACTTCGCCGAAAAGACTGTCACTCTCGACTGCATCGATAGAAGATGGACAAAGCATATCGACCAGATGTCCAAGCTCAGAGATGCTATCTGGCTTAGATCCTATGCTCAGACCGATCCTCTTCAGGCTTATACCAATGAAGGTTTCGCCATGTTTGATACCATGAACAATGTCATCTCCAGCGATGTTGTCCGTACCTTATTACATGTCGCCTTCAGACCAAATACACAAGCCGTCAATCAGAATATCCAGAACGCTCCAATCAATCAGACTGCTACTCCAGCCAGCAAGGCTGATAAGGTCAAGTTCAATCCGGATTCTGTTTCTAACATCACTCCGGATGATGACGGTATCGATAGATCCAACCCAACTGCCAAGATTAACTAATCTTGGCAGTTGCCGTTTATATAGGTAAAAATAATAAGGAGTGCCGACCAATGAAAGAATTATTCGAATTGAACAATCTTTATACGTCTCTCAGCGAACAGATTCTTGATTTGCAAGGCTGTCTTTGACATCCCTGCACTAAAAGAACGCGGAGAGGAACTGTCCAAGAAGACAGAGAATCCTGAATTCTGGAAGAATCCAGCCCTGGCCAAAGAAATCAATAAGGAAATCGCTGATGTCAACGATAAGATCAACGCCATTGACGATTACCTAAAAAGATTAAGTTCCATCAAAGAATCTCTTGAGTTCCTGAAGTTAGAAATGGACCAAGATATCTTTGATGATGCCGATTTACAACTTACATCATTAAATAAAGATTTTGATAAGTTCCAGAAGAAGATTTTCTATTCTGGAAAATATGATGCCAACAACGCAATTGTGGAATTCCACCCCGGCGCTGGTGGAACAGAAGCCCACGACTGGGCAAGCATGCTTTTAAGAATGTACCAGCGTTATTGTGAACAAGCAGGATTCAAATATCGCATTGCTGATATTCTCCCTGGTGAGGAAGCCGGTATCTCTAGTGCAACCATGATTGTCGAAGGCAAGAACGCCTATGGCAATTTAAGAAGTGAGAATGGCGTTCATCGTTTAGTCAGAATTTCTCCGTTTGATTCCGGCGGAGCCAGACATACTTCCTTTGCCAGTGTCAATGTTCTTCCAGAAATGGATAACAATGTGGATATCCAGATTGATCCTAAGGATTTGAGAATTGATACCTATCATTCTTCTGGTGCTGGTGGTCAAAACGTCAACAAGACGGAATCAGCAGTCAGAATCACTCATCTTCCTACGGGCATTGTTGTCTCTTGTCAGATTGAAAGAGATCAACTTGCCAACAAGGAATTCTGTATGGAGATGCTGAAATCCAAACTCTTCCAGTTAGAGGAAAAGAAACGCCAGGAAGAAATGAATCGAATCGGCGGTGCCAAACTCGATATTTCATTCTCTTCTCAGATTCGTTCTTATGTTTTTTGCCCTTATACGTTAGTCAAAGATCACCGCAGCGAATATTCGGAAGTGAATGTTCAGGCGGTTATGGATGGCTCGATTCAAGGCTTTATTGATAATTATCTCAAGTGGGATTTCAGAAGACTGCATCCTACGAAAGGTGGTCATCATGAGTAAGATAAAGGCATGGCTCAAGAAGG
>OMRU01000258.1 GCA_900313465.1 uncultured Clostridia bacterium | reverse complement strand
CACAACAAATATAAAGAAAGTATCAATTATAAATTTCAACATATTGAAAATAAACATAAATCGCAATAAAGTTGCAAGAAACAATTTTTCCTATATCATCAAGACAAGATATACGAAAAAAGAAGTCAACCTTACGCGAAAAAGAAAATATCTCATCTACTAGATGCTAGCCTTTTAAAAAAAGGAAAATGATAAAATGTATCAAAAAAAATCGATTCTGTTTCTATCCGTATTGTTGACTTTGACTTCCTGTGGTGGAGAAATACCATCAAGTAAAGAAGAACATGTGACACATGTCTTTGGTGAGTGGCAAAGAGATGAACATAGCCACTATAGAACCTGCAGTATCTGTGGATATGTAGAAGAAGGCAGCCATGATGACTCCGTCTGTGACATCTGTGCCTCGTTTAAAATCTTATCCTTAGGTTTCTTAGAAGGTGGTGATTCTGCTCATTCCCATTTTGTTAAAGAAGCCAATTCCTGGTTCAAAGAGAAAAGCAAGGAATACGGTTTTATCTATGATTTCTCCACTGATTTTTCCTTGCTGAATGAAGAGACTCTTTCTCATTACCAGGTCGTCATGTTTTTAAATAACCTCCCTTATGAACAAAGTCAAAGACAAGCCTTTGAAAACTACATGAGAAAAGGTGGAAGCTTTATGGGCTACCATGTCTGTGCCTTTACCACCGAGGCTAGCAGCTGGTCTTGGTATCACGATGAATTCTTAGGCAGTGGCAACTTCCGTTCCAACACCTGGAATCCGACAAAAGAGACATTGAGAGTAGAAACCCATGACCACTTTGCCACCAGATATCTTCCTGACACTTTTGTTTCCTCCCATAACGAATGGTACAGCTGGGAAGGTGACTTAAGAAAGAATGAAGATATCGAGATTCTTCTTTCTCTTGATCAAAACACCTTCCCTGTTGGTGACAGAGAAGGAGAAATCTGGTATGAGGGCGATTATCCTGTCGCCTGGGCTAACAAGAAATACAATATGATCTATCTCAACATGGGACATAACTTACAATCCTATAACGACTTTGAGAAAATCTCCTATACGTTCTCTAGCCCGGAAGAATGTGATTTCATCCTAGATGGTACTTTAGGTCTTGCTGAACTGTCTAAGATTCATTAACTCATACTGAAATGCGACTCTCCTAAATCGAAGAGTCGCGTTTTCGTTCATCAGATTTTCTCGATATGATAGTTTACCGCAATACTATAGATAGCAACAACTGACCAGTAGTCTGTTGTTTGGGTGTACTTATTTTGTAGGGTGATAGAGGTGTTATTGACAAGATAAGTCTTACCCATTTCGTTATATTCATCCTTATCGTTATATGGACCGGTAAAGGATGTACCCGTGATCGTATTTGAATCAACTAAAGCGGTCAAAGAAGCTTTTGTCAGAATGGAATAAGTAATTGAAATAGAATTGATCAAAACTTGATACCCTTCTTTTTCCTTGATGGAAAGAACAAGTGATCCACCATTACCATTAGAAGCGGCAAATAGACATAAACCTTTTGAAGATATCGGTTTAGTCTGTGTGTAGTAGGATGGCTCACTTGCATCATTGAAATGATAGATCAAAGAGAAATCATCCTTTTGTAATAATTCCAAACCATAATCATCACCATCCTCAGGTTGATTTGCCACTTCCTTATCCACTCTGCTTGATAATTCAAAGTCAGTGCGGGTATTATCACATCTTGTCAAAGTGATCATGGCACCAAAAGTTTCGTCGACGCTCTGATAAATAGAATCGACAGTAAATTCCCAACCGAGTTTTTCTTGACTATCAAGTTTTCCCATATGGACAAACTGTGAACCAAAGGTATCCATATCAAAGTGATCACCACTCTTAAATAAACCATAAGAATCTTTTTCCGAACTAGTCGTATCATATTCTTCCTCAGGATTATTTCTGATCCAGTGAGCAAGGTCATACAAACTAGATTGATCGTGGTTAGAATATTTTAGGTTCACAATCTTGTTATCAGCAATTTCACAAGTTTCTTTTCCATTTGCTGACAAATCTTCTAACGTAGCGTTGATATGCCATAGTCTGATACCGGCATCATCAAAGC
>OMRU01000054.1 GCA_900313465.1 uncultured Clostridia bacterium | reverse complement strand
CTATTCCTGGTATGTC
Source organism: uncultured Clostridia bacterium (assembly GCA_900313465.1). GTDB lineage: Bacteria > Bacillota_I > Bacilli_A > RFN20 > CAG-288 > Enterosoma. The sequence goes on along the minus strand of OMRU01000054.1, from coordinate 10,947 downwards.
TATCACCTTAAGTCCAAAAGACTTCATCGATACGGTCAACAACGTCGGTATGGCCATCATCGGTCAGAGCAAGGATATCGTCCTTGCCGATAAGAAGCTCTACGCGTTAAGAGACGTTACTGGCACGGTGGATTCCATGCCACTTATCGCTTCTAGTATCATGTCCAAGAAATTGGCTTCTGGTTGCGATGTCATTCTTTTGGATGTCAAATACGGAAGTGGTGCCTTCATGCGCACGAAAGAAGACGCAGAAGCCTTAGCCAAGCTCATGGTAGAAATCGGTGACCATTTCGGCAGAAGTGTCAGAGCTGAAATCACTACCATGAACCAGCCTTTAGGTAAGGCTATCGGTAATATTCTGGAAGTCAAGGAAGCGGTGGAAACCTTACATAATCGCGGCCCAAAAGACTTTACGGAACTTTGTCTTTCCTCTGGTGCTACCATGCTGATTCAGGCTGGTTTATACACCGATAGAGAAAAGGCCTTAGAGGATTTAAAGGGTGTCCTTGCCAGCGGCAAGGCCTTTGAGATCTTCCGCAACTTTGTCAGAGCCCAGGGTGGCGATGTCTCTTATGTGGATAATCTTGCCAAGTTCCCTAATGCGATTTATTCCATCCCTGTCAAGAGCGTTAAATCCGGTTATGTCTCCAAGATGGATACCAGAGCTTTAGGTATCACCAGCATGAGACTTGGCGCCGGTAGAGAAACGCTTGATGATATCATCGATCCAACTGCTGGTATCATCTTAGAGAAGAAACTTGGTGACAAGGTGGAAAAAGGCGATCTCTTATTGACCATGTATACTGAAAAGCCAGATATGCAGGATTTGGTTTCTAACGTTCTTAACGCTTACGATTTCAGCGAAAATCCAGTAGAACCAACTTCTACTGTTGAAGAAAGAATCATGATGGACGAGACGGGTTCTTTCCTCATTGAAAGGGACTAATCCAACAATGGGTGTCCTATTATCTGTCCAAGACGTTTACAAAGAGTTTACAGGTGAGAAGCTTTTCCTTCCCACCTCTTTTATCGTTCGCGACCATGATCGAACCGCCATCCTTGGTCCAAACGGCACTGGTAAATCTACTCTCATCAAAATGATTCTTGGAAAGGAAGAAGTTAGTGGCGGTCAGATCGTCTTCTCCAAAAACGTCTCCATCGGTTATCTCTCTCAGGATGTCATCGAAAATCCTGAGCACACCTTATATGAAGAAGCTTTGTCTGTTTTCCAGGAACTGATCGTCCAGGAAAACAAGCTCAAGGAATTATCTAGCCAGATTGCTCTTCATCCGGATAACATATCTTTATTGAATGACTATTCTCGTCTTCAGACCGCTTTTGAAAGCAAAGACGGATATAATTTCCGTTACAAGATCTCCATGATCTTGAACATGTTTTCTTTTTCTAAGGCGGATTATGACAGAAGGATTTCCACCTTCTCTGGTGGTGAGAAAACCCGCGTGGCCTTTGCCAAACTTCTTTTACTGAATCCTGATATTCTGATTTTAGACGAACCAACAAACCATCTTGATATTATTTCTATCGAATGGTTGGAAGACTATTTGCGTTCTTATCAGGGTGCAGTCTTGTTTGTCTCTCATGATATCACGTTTGTCAGACACCTTGCTGATCACATCCTTGATATCGAAAACAAGGTCTATACGATGTATAACTGCACCTATGAAAACTATGCGGTGGAAAAGAAGAATCGCTATGAGAATCTTTTGGCTCAGTTCAAGGCACAGGAAGAAGAAAAAGCCAAGTTGGAACGCTTTATCACCTTCTATATGCCAAAGCCGAGATTTGCTTCTCGTGCCCACGATAGAGAAAAGAAACTAGCTAGATTAGAGGCAAATTCCATCTCTGATCCAAGCAAGCAGAAAGCCCGTTCTTTATCCATCGGCTTGAAGGGTGAAATCAGAGAAGGGAAAAAGCTTCTTGATTTCAACAATGTTGCGGTGGGATATGATTCTCCTTTGATCAAGGACATCAACTTCACTCTCTTTGGTAGAGACCATCTAGCCGTCATGGGTGCCAATGGTATTGGTAAATCCACCTTTGGTAAAGTGCTTCTGAATGAATTAAAACCATATACGGGTGATATCCGTAGGTACTTCCATATGAGCATGGGGGTATTGAAACAGGATATCCGTTCCTACCAATCTGATGAGACCCTCTTCCAGCATTTCCGCAACCTCTATCCAAGAATGGATAACCAGGAAATCTATAACGGCCTTGCTCGTTATGCCTTCACTTACGAAGAAGCCAATGAGAAGAGACTATGTGATCTTTCTGGTGGTGAACTCATGCGTATTGAGATTCTTCATCTTTCTCTTGAAGATTATGATCTTCTCCTCCTTGATGAACCGACCAACCATTTAGACATGCTTTCTATTTCAGAGCTGATCGACGCTTTAAATGATTATGAGGGTACTTTGGTTATCATCTCTCATGACCGTGATTTCATCGATAAGACTTGTAACAAGTTGCTTTATCTCTATCATGGTAAAGGCTATTACTATGAAGGCCCATATTCTTCCTTCAAGGAAAAAGAACTTCTCAAGATCATGAACGAGGAAAGAGAAGCCCTTGAGATAGAAAACCTTCAGAAGAAAGAAGAAAGACAGGCTCTTTTACAACAGAAGAAAGAAGAGGCTCCTATCAAGAAGACAAGGCTGACAAGAGAATCTCCTGAGAAAATCATGGAGAAGATTGAAAAGGCTGAAGCCAAGAAGAAGGAACTTAGCGATTCCTGTTACCTGGAAGAAAATTATTCCGAACCGGAGAAAATGAAGAAGATTGAAAGTGAGATTTCTCGTCTTGATGCCACATTAGAAAAGCTTTATGCGGATCTTGATCTGGCTATGTAAGAGAGAAAATTGTTCGTATGTAAACATTTTCAGCGAGAAAAATATTTATTTATTATATTCAAGTATTTATAATATATCAGTTTTGTTTTTAAACTGCTTTTTGTTAAGGAGACTTTGTAATGAACGATAAAATTAGAAATGTAGCCATCATCGCTCACGTCGACCACGGCAAGACCACGCTTGTCGATGCTCTTTTGAAGTGTTCTGGCACCTTCCGTGAAAACGAAAAAGTCATGGTCAGAGCCATGGACTCCAATCCACTTGAACACGAAAGAGGCATCACCATCTTAGCCAAGACCACCGCTATTGAATACAAGGGTACCAAGATCAACATCGTCGATACTCCTGGCCACGCCGACTTCTCTGGTGAAGTAGAACGTATCATGAACATGGTCGATGGCGTCTGCTTGCTTATCGATGCTTTCGATGGCCCAATGCCACAGACCAGATTCGTTTTGAAACAAGCTATCTCCTATCATCTCAAGACTGTCGTCGTCATCAACAAGGTCGATAGACCTGGCGCTGATCCAGAACGCGCCTTAAACGAAGTCTTGGAATTATTCATGGATCTTGGTGCTGATGATGATCAGCTCGAGTTCCCAGTGGTCTACACCTCCGCCTTGAACATGACCTCTTCCTATTCTGAAAAGGTCGAAGATCAGGCTCCAGGTATGGATCCACTCTTCGATACCATCCTTAAGACCATCCCTGCTCCACAGGGGGAAGATAGCGAACCATTACAGTTCCAGCCATCCTTGCTCGACTACAACAAATATGTCGGCAGAATCGGTATCGGTAGAATCGATAGAGGTTGTATCAAGATAGGTGATTCTCTCACCTGTATGAGACTTGATGGCACCACCACCAACTTCAAGGTTGCCAAATTGTTCTCCTATCATGGTCTTGATAGAATCGATGTCGAACAAGCTGTCGCTGGTGATATCTGCGGTATCTCCGGTTTACCAGATATCATGGTCGGTGAAACCGTCTGCCCACCAAACCATCTTGAAGCTTTGCCACCACTTCGTATCGATGAACCAACCATGCGTATGAACTTCGCCGCCAACTCTTCTCCATTCAGCGGTAATGAAGGTACTCTTTTAACCGCTCAGAAGATTCAGGATAGACTTTATGAAGAAGCCCAGAGAGATGTCTCTATGAGATTCGATATCGATCATAGCGATCAGTCTTTCGTGGTCACCGGTCGTGGTGAACTTCATCTCTCCGTCTTAATTGAAACCATGAGACGTGAAGGCTTTGAATTACAGGTCAGTAAGCCACAGGTCATCATCAAGGAAATTGATGGTGTCGAATGTGAACCATTTGAAGATTTACAGATCGATGTACCAGATGAATATGCTGGTGCCGTCATGCAACTTGTCGGTAACCGTTGCGCTGAGACCATCAACATGATCTCCGATAATGGTCAGACTAGACTGATCTATGTCATTCCATCCCGTGGTTTGATTTCCTTCATGAACCAGTTCATGACCCTTACCAAGGGTTATGGTATCATCAACCATTCCTTCAAGGAATATCGTCCAAAGATCACTCGTCCAATCGGTCAGAGAAGCACTGGTGTCTTAGTTGCCACCGATGCTGGTAAGACTACCGCTTATGCCTTAAAGGATACTGAAGAACGTGGTACCATGTTCATCGGCCCTGGCGTCGATGTCTATGAAGGTATGATCGTCGGCGAAAATAAGTATAACAGCGATTTGGCTGTCAACGTTGTCAAGACTAAGTCCTTAGGTAACCAGCGTTCCGCCAACAAGGATGTCACTGTCGTCTTGAAGTCTCCAAGAAAGATGTCCTTGGAAAATTGCCTTGACTACATCAATTCCGATGAACTTTGTGAAATCACTCCTAAGTCCATCCGTATGAGAAAGAAGATTCTCAACACGGCTGAACGTAAGAAGTACGAAGCCCATCATCCAGAAGAATATCAGAAATAAAATTAGAGTTATCCCTTGGTTACTTGGTAACTGAGAGATAACTCTTTTTTAGAGTAAACAAAAAGCAGGAGTTTTCACTCCTGCGATTTTTGCTTTATTAGGAAGCAAGGATAAGATGGTTGAAGAGAAGAATCCAGATCAAGTCTAACCAACCGAAGACTGGGATGATGATACCGAAGATCAAGCCGAGGATGTTGCCGAGAGTTGGTTTCTCTAAGACAGCAGTGACACGGACAAAGATTTCGACGATCCAGCCAACAACTGGAATGAGGAGAAGGATGATCTGAACTAATCTTGACTGTTTGTTAAACCAAGGCGAAAAATTGTTTAACAATGGTAGAATTTTTCAATTTAATTTTGAAGGAATTACGCTTTGCTGACTTTCGTCAATATTTGTCATGATTATTCTGTTCTAAGGGCGACGACAGGATCTTTTCTGGCCGCGCTTCTTGATGGGATGAAACCAGCGACGACCGTAAGGAGAACAGAGATTAAAATGACGATCAAAGCGGATGGGATTGGTAAAGCGGCAATGGCAGTGATGGTAGGGAAATTCGCGTGGATGACGGTATTGAGGACAAACTGGATGAGATAGGTTATGGCAATACCAAAGGCGCCGGATAAGAAACCGATGATGAAGGTTTCGGCATTGAAGAGATGAGAGACATCCTTCTTTCTGCCACCAAGAGCGCGGATGACACCGATTTCCTTGATACGTTCCATGACCGAGACATAGGTGATGATACCAATCATGACCGTGGAGACGACTAAGGATAAAGCGGTAAAAGCAATCAAGGCAACGGAGATGATATCGATGATGCTGTTGACCATGGAGATGATGACGGAGAGATTGTCAGTATATTTGATTTCTTCTCGATCAGAGGCTTTTAGGACCTTGTTGTTGATGGTGATATCGTCTTTGCTGTTCCATTGATCGAGATAGTCTGTCACCAAATATTTATCATCAAAGGAATTTGGATAGAAACGGATGGAATTTGGTAAGGTTTCACCACCGAGCTGACGCGAGGTGATCTTGTTGATGGATCCTCCACCGCCCATGAAGCTGGAAATCAAGGAGGAGAGTGAACTATCGGTTGTGCCTAAATAGGCATATCTATCTTGATAGATCTTACCTTCTAATTTATAGTCATAACTGTAATAGACACCCATACGGATACCGCGGTATTCGCCACTTTGTAATTCGCCAGCTTTTTTACCACTGAGACTATCTTCCGTATCTCTGACATATTTGGAAATTTCAGATTCAGAGTTGTCCTTTAAGAATTTCTGAGTGAACTTGGTGGTGTAGAAGAAACCGGAGTCTAAGGAAGTGTATTGTCTGTTTTCCTTTGGCTTTAAGACACCGACGACTTTTAATTCCATACCATTCTGCCAGGAAGTATCTTCCTTATAGCCATAAGCAAATGGGCTGGTTGGATCATTCTTTTTGGTATAGATGGAATCGTTTGGATAATAGACGAATCTCTTGTTCATCAATTTGGAGATGGCAAATTCTCTGTTTTGCTGATAGGAGGCTTCGCGTTCTTCGTTCCAGTGAACATCGTGATTGCCTTCGTCATCTGTGTTGAAGTGATAGACGACATTGAGGAAGTCTTCTTGCGAATAGTAGCCTAAGAGGGTGAGCATGAAGTCGGTGATAGCATCATTGCTATCTAAGACGATCATGATTTCATCTTCTTCGGTAGCGATTTTACCATTGAGGATATCATATTGAGAAAGCAAGTAATCCGAACTGTTCAAAGACTGTGCAAAGGTGCCAGTGTAGGACTGAATCATGGAAGAATAGGAAGTGTAGTTGGATTCGCTAAGTTTGGTATTCAATAAGTCAGTGGCAAGGGCACGGATAGCCGATAAGGAGAGAGTCTCAGTAAACTGAGTGGTGGATTCATCATCGATTTCTGGGTTATCTCTGGTTTCGGCAGTATAGATGTTATTGGAGACATCAATACCATAGCGCATGACGACATCATTGGAATACTTTTCCGGCATGGCGTTAACAAAATCGACATAATCCTGTGTGATTTCGTTTTCGATCATGGCAGTGCCCATGGTCTTGGCAGATTTGATCAATCTCTCGGTGACATAGTCAACATTGACATAACCATCTTTGGCAGCTTCCATGACAATTTCAGCTTGAGAATTGGCTGGCATGTTGGATAAGATGCTCGAGAGATCAAAACTGCTTTCAGAGACCATGATTGGGTTACCAGAGAGCATTTCATCCTGCATGGAGGCGATGTAGTTGGTGACACCATCACGGATGGATAAGACGGCGGAGACGCCCACGATGCCGATACTGGCAGCTACGATAATCATAAAGGTACGCTTGGCTTTTGACCAGAGGTTCTTGGCAGAGAGCTTGAAGGCCGTCCACCAGCTCATCTTGGCTTTTTCGTGGTCATCCTTTTTATTGGTGACATGAGGAGGAATAGTCTCGATGACATCATAGCCATCACCATTTCTCTTCTTGTCATTGAGATAACCGGATTCAGTTAAGTATTTGGATAAACGAGCAGATTCACCATAGAAGCGATAATCTTCATCTTTCAACTGGTCGACCTGGGATTCGTCTTCTTTACTGCCATACTGGATGTGTTTGACGACCTTTCCACCAGTTCTTTCCATCTGTTCTTCTTCATCAGTGTAAGGATGAGAGTCATCCAATAATTCACCATCGAGGAGTTTGACAATACGAGTGGAATATTTATACGCCAAATCAGGGTTATGGGTGACCATGATGACAAGTCTTTCTTTACTGATTTCCTTGATCAGATCCATAATCTGGACGGAGGTGACGCTATCAAGTGCACCGGTTGGTTCATCTGCTAAGAGAATCTCAGGTTCGTTAACTAAGGCTCTAGCGATAGCGACTCTCTGGCACTGACCACCAGATAACTGGTTTGGCATCTTGCGATACAAACCTTTTAAACCGACTTTATCGAGAGCCTCTCTTGCTCTTCTGGCGCGTTCTTCTTTGTTGATGCCACCAATAGTCAGGGCAAGTTCAACGTTGTCCTGAATGTTTTCATGAGGAATGAGGTTATAGGATTGGAAGACAAAACCGATACGGTGGTTGCGGTAGATGTCCCAATCGTGGTCGCGATAATCCTTTGTCGATCTGCCATCGATGACTAGATCGCCAGAAGTGTAGTGATCAAGGCCACCTAAGATATTCAGCAGAGTGGTCTTACCACAGCCGGATGGGCCAAGGATAGAGACAAATTCACTGTAGCGGAAATTTAAGGTGATACCTTTTAGGGCATGAACACTGCTGCCCTTCATCTCATAATCTTTTGTGATGTTGACTAATTTAAGCATGAGGTTTCTCCTTTCTGAGCTAATTTACAAAGTTTGAGTAAAGTTGTTTTAAACTGATTCATCTCATCTTTTCCAATCACTTCATAGGCGCGAGCAATTCTTAGGATGATGCAACGAATAGAATCCTGACAGATCTTCTTACCTGCTTCTGTCAGGGATACTTCCGTGACTCGCTTATCATCTTTAGGGTGCTTTCTGATGATATGACCTTTTTCTTCCAAGGCTTTTAAGATGGCAGCCATGCGGGCGGTTTTGATGTTCAAGGCAGTGGATAATTCACCGCTTGTACAACTGCCCTTGGCATCTAAAGCGCCAAGAACCGATATCTCACCCATGTTTTTGGGCATGGATTTGTTCTGAAAGTTGCTGACGTTACATTCTTCATAGATTTCTTTGAAGAATTCATAGGCTAACGCCAAGTTTTCATCTTCTTTAGCCATGTGTTCCTCCTATTTCATAACACTATTAGATAATAGTATTAGATAATCTGCATGTAATTATAGTTTCGACTTTTTTATTAGTCAATTATTTTGTCTCACATTTGCGGAAGAATTTCACTTTTGCGACAAAAGATAGTAAACTATTAAAGGCAAATATGAAAAAAGAATACCTTGGAATTGACTTGGGTAGTGAGAACACTGCCATCTATTCATCCTCATCGGGTACGGTGATTTATTCTGAACCGACCTGTATCGCTCTTGACCGCTATACGCATGAAGTCAAGGAAGTGGGTTTTTTGGCTAGCCGTGTTGCTGGTAAGACACCTTATAATTATGAAGTGATCTTCCCGGTCCGGGATGGTGTTGTCGTGGATGATGAGGCTTGTTACCTTTATTTATCTGAAGTCTTGAAGACCACAAAATCTCTCAATCACAACAGACTTCCGGCTTTGGTCTTTGCTGTACCTTCGGACTGTAGCAAAGTCAATCGCAAGGTTCTTGTTGAGCTGGGCAAACGTTTGGGTACCAAGGAAATCTATATTGAATCGCAAGCCAAACTGGCTGCTCTTGGCGCCGGTAAGAATGTCTTTGCCCCGACTGCTACCATGATCTGTCATATCGGTAGTGGTGTATCGGATATCGCTTGTCTCTCTCTTGGCGAAATTGTCTCTGCTGCTTCTAGCTTTGTTGCTGGTAACTCCTTTAATGAAGCAATCAGAAGATACATGATGCAAAAGCAACATCTGGCAATCGGTCTGAAGAGTGCAGAATATCTCAAGATGAGAATTGGTAATCTTTCTATGGTTCCAGAAAACCGCCTTGCGGAAGTCAAAGGCAGAGATACGATTACCTCTCTTCCTTCTAGCATTGTTGTCTCCTCTGGTGAAATCAGAGCCTGTCTTGAACCGCTTGCCAATATGATTGGTTTGAAGATTACTGATGTCATCGCCTCTCTTCCACCGGAACTGGCTGCGGATCTTACCAAGAATGGAATTATCCTTTCTGGTGGTGGTTCCTTAGTTGCTGGTATGAAGAATTATTTTGAAAACCTCTTATCCATTCCTGTCAGAGTGGTAGACAAACCTTTGGAAGTCATCAATGATGGGTTTGCCGTTTACAACAAAGTTATCAATCAATAGGAGGATATTGTTATATGGTTACACTAATTGAATTGAAGAAGGCCAAAATGGCTGCATTGAAGAACAAGGACACCAATGCCCAGAATGTTATGGGTGTCTTGATTGCTGCTTATCAGAAAGCAGAATCGGATAAGAAGGTCAAAGGTCAGGAGATGACCGATGCCGATATGGTTTCTATCCTCAATAAGGTCTTAAAGGAATTAGAGGATGAAAAGGCGATGTATGAATCTGCTAATCGTACTGTTGAAGCAGCAAACAGCCTTGCCCAGATGGAGATTGTCAAATCCTATATGCCAGCGATGATGTCTGAAGAAGAAGTCAGAAAGGTCATTGAAGGTTTAGAAGATAAATCCATCAAGAATGTCATGATGGTCTTCAAGAGCCAATACGCTGGTAAGGTCGATATGGGCCTTGTTTCCAAAGTGGCTAGAGAATATCAGGGTAAGTAATAAACATAAAAAATTCCTTCCATCACGAAGGAATTTTTTAATGCTCTATTCTATAAGTATAGATATGTAGCAGGAATACAATGACACTGAGAATCATTAACGGAAGAGCAAAATAGTATTCCATGAATGTCAGACTAAGTATTGGTATGATCGTTGCTGCTAGTAGATAAGTAAAAGAAGCTAGTTTTAGTTTTTCTTTATAGGGAGTTAGGGTTGAAAGAAAGACTGTGACGAAGGAAAAACTAAAGAAGAGGAATGCTAATCCTTTGACCAAGGTGGTGATGAAGCTTCGATAGCTGATGGTATCGACTAAAAATTCTCCAACAATGATCTTTCTAAATTGAACATAGATCAAAAATAGACCAAGGATAAATAGTAGGACAGAAAGAATACGGATAAGATAAGAAGAAACACGGGATAAGATTTTCATTATCGGTTTCCTCCGATGACAACTGTGGTAAAAGCAGTGCTGACAAAATCAGCAATCAAAACACCTAGATTCTTCATTTCCTTGATGGTGTTGATGATCCAAGGGTTGATTTCTTTTGCTATGGAATAGGAGTAATAAGGTGGGAAAGAATCTTTGATATATCCAGAGGTGAAATTGAGATTTAATGAGGTGGATTCGTAATTTAAGGCGTTCTGGATGTCTTTCTTTTTGTCTTCGATGGTTTCTACTTCATAATGGTCTTGTACATGGATACCATTAGATAAAGTAGAGGTGTTGTTATCCCACCAGTCATTATAGCAGTCCA